>JBCDHV010000013.1:0-19837 GCA_038749615.1 Bacteroidota bacterium | reverse complement strand
GTAGAACTGATCCGGTACCTGGGAGGTGGCATCCGTAACCACAAGGCCCCAGGCAATCTCGCCTTCCGCGTACTCGAACACACGCCGTGATCGCGTATGTGCGTCCGCCAGCAAGATCGCGTTAGGCCGGCCAGCGAGCGTAGCAACAACGTGATCGATCCCCACAGGTACATCGTACGCCACACCGATCGCCTCCGCGATGATATCCGGCAGGTCCTCTTCGGGCCAGTCCACACCGGCACTCACGAGCGCTCGGCTGCCGGCTGCGGCGGCCGTGAGGACGGCCGTCGTGGAAAGACCTGTAGGAATAGCAGAGTGCACGGCGAGGTCAACGCCCAAGCCAGATGACCGGCAGAGCGCGTCGAGGACCACTCGCACGGGTTCGCGGGCAGGCCCGTCGTACAAGACTCGCCCTAAACCTTCGCCGGCGCATGCGCCAGACGCGAACGGCGTCCCGAGAAAGGCACTGAATCCGTCGAAGAAGATCGTATGCTCAGCGATCAGCCCGACGCACGCAGCAGCTTCTCCCGTACCCAGGGGGGCTGCCTTGCCGAGGGCGGCCGTTGCACGTGCCAGGAGCACGTCAGGGGCATACCTCACCCGTTGCTCCATGCGAGCGAAGACAGTCGCCAGCGCGCTCCGGAAATCGGAGTAGGTGGAGGCCATAGTGAGGGACGGAGGAGAGACGCGGTGGAAGGCTCGAAAATACGACGCTCGATTCCTGTGCAAAGTGCCGTTGCGCACAGGCCGTCCGTTTGGAAGGTATTCACCGGCAATTCGAGCGCAGCCTTTTCACCGATCGCTCGCTTGGCGTGTAAGGCACGCAGCCCTCCTGAAACGAGCCGGAAACGAAACGCCGTTCGTCGAATTTGCCCATCTCCCACATCCGAAATCCCCAATCCAACTCGCACGGATGCCCTAACCTGAAGGCTGTACTCTTTACTCGCCCACCTGTATGTCCTCGATTTGGTCGCGGCTTGCCGCGTTTATCCTGAAGCACAGCCTTCGGCTGATCGCCGGCACGGTGGTGTTGGCGGTGTTCTTCGGATACTGGGCCTTGCAGGTGGAGACGGACCACGGTGGCGGTCATTTCCTGTCTTCGGATTCCCCCGAGTACATCGCAGAGGCTGAAGTCGAGGAACGGTTCGGCTCTAACCAGACGCTTCTCTATCTCATCTTTCCGAGCGCCGACCCCTCGGATCCCGACTTCCTCGGCCGGCTCGCTCAGTTCACTCAGGAGGCCAACGAGTACGAAGGCGTCGAGTACGTCCTGAGTCTCGCCAACGCCCCGTACCTCGTCCGTGAGGCCGATTCGCTCGCCGTTCGTTCGCTCTACGACGCGGAGCTGTCCGGCTCGCAGCAAGTCACCCGGGTTCAGCAACAGCCCTTCCTACGTGACCTCCTGATCACCGAGGACGGGACGCAGCCGGCGATGGTCATCAAAATCGACCCCGTGTTCAACGACACGGCCGAACGGATCACGTTGTCAGACCAGATCCGCACCCGCGCCGAAGCGGTCGTTGGAGAGGTCGCCTTGGCCGGCGCGCCCTTCATGCGGAGCGAGTATGCCAAACGGATTACCCGTGAGATGCCCATGCTGACGAGCCTCGCGCTCCTGCTGTCGGCGTTTTTCCTCTTCCTCGCGTTTCGATCCTTCCGGGCAATCCTCTTGCCGCTCGTCATCGTGACGTTCGGATTTTCCTGGACACTGGCCCTCATCGCCCTCTCAGGCCACAAAACGAACGTCGTCACCTCGATTCTGCCGGCACTCATCGTGGTCATCGGGATCGCGAATGCGATTCACATCTCGACCAAGTTTTTCAGCCTGTACGAACGGCTCGGAAACAAGCGGCGGGCGCTGGTAGGGACCATCGAGACCGTAGGTGTAGCGACGTTTCTCACGTGTCTGACGACGGCCGTCGGGTTTTTCGCCTTGACCCTCTCAGGCTCTGATCAGCTCGGCGATTTCGGGATGTTTGCCTCCGCCGGCATCATGATCCTCTACGGGCTCTCGATCATCCTCATCCCGGCGACCTTCTGCCTCACGAGCCCGCCGGCGGCACGTACCCTCGCGGCTTCGAACAACGAGCGCTTCCACCGGCTCTTTGCCGGGCTCGCCCGCTACTGCCGGCGCAACGCCCGCCCGATCCTCGTCGGCGCGGCGGTTCTCCTCGGTCTCAGCTTGATCGGCCTGATGCGCGTCCCGACCAACGTGCAGGTCTTCACCGACTTCGATCCAGACGATCCCGTCCGCCAAAACATCGCCAAGTTTGATTCGGCGTACGGCGGGCTGCTTCCGATGGACGTCGTGGTGAAAGGCGACCGCGCCGGCCTCTTCCGTGCGCTCCCGAACTTGCGCCGGCTCGACCGGCTCCAGAACACCCTCGCCGAGTTGCCAGACATCGAGCGTGTGTATTCCCTGGCGAACGTTGCCAAATTGACGACGCAGGCCTACATCGGCGGCGGCAATCCCCGCGCGTACCGGCTCCCCTCGCAGTTTGAGTTGCCGGCTCTCCAACGCGCCCTGCGCCAACTCGATGGCCGAAGCGATGGGTTCGAGAACGTGCCGGCCTTCGTCGACACGAGCTACGCCGAGACACGGCTCCTGCTGGGTGTCAACGACATCGGAACGAACCGCATGCTGGTACTGCGGGACAGCGTGCGAGCAGCAATCGAGCGTGTCTTCCCACCAGACCGCTACGAGGCGGTTGTGACAGGACAAGCGATCACATCGAGCTTCTCGAACACGAACCTGGTGCGCAATCTGGTCTTTAGCCTAGCGCTGGCCCTGCTCGTGATTTCCGTTTTGATGGCGTTGCTCTTTCGGAGCATCCCGCTCACGCTGATCAGCCTCGCCCCGAACGTGCTGCCCCTACTGCTCGTTGGCGGCGTGATGGGCTACTTGGAGATTCCCCTGAAGCCCTCCACGGCGCTCATTTTCCCCATCGCCTTCGGCATCGCCGTGGACGATACGATTCATTTCCTCGCCAAGTACCGGATGCTGCGCCTCAACGGCCTGAACGTCCCGGACGCCATCCATGTGACGCTCCGGGAAACCGGCAAGGCGATCCTGTTCACCTCAATGGTGCTCGTGAGCGGATTCCTCGTGTTCACGGCCTCGACGTTCGCCGGCACCGCGAACATGGGTGGTCTGACCGCCTTGAGCCTGATTCTGGCGCTCCTGACGAACCTCATCCTCTTGCCGGCTCTGCTCTACCTGTTCGGCGAGCGCCACGTCGTGTCAGGAGGAGGATCGAAGCCTGTGAGCGACTTCTTGTAGGGTGTTTGGCTCCCGGAGGGGCATCGGTGGAGACGTTGCATGCGACGTCTTTACGGGGGCGACTTCGGCCAGCGATAGAGCTTATCCGAGGCGGTCGCCTTTCGCGAGTGTGTAGCCGTTTAGGAGAGCCGTGGTGGGCATGCGGCGTTTGCCGGCGCGTTGCGCTTCGAGCACCTCAACGGCCCCTGTGCCGCAGGCGATGAGAAGCCGGCCATCGGTGTCCAGGACGGTACCGGGCGCTCCCGTGCCCTCTGTGCCCACCGCGAGGCCCGTCCGGAAGATTTTGAGCTGCTCGCCGGCGTGGGTGGTCCAGGCTCCGGGGTAGGGCGAGAGGCCGCGCACGTGATTGTGTACCTCCTGCGCCGGCTTCGACCAGTCGATCTCCATGTCCGGCTTGAACAGCTTCGGAGCCGGCGTCGCGAGCGCGTCGTCTTGCGGCTGTGCCTCGGCCGTGCCGGCTTCGATCCGCCGGACTGTTTCGAGGACGGCTTCCGCACCCACCATCATGAGCTGATCATGTACGTCACCGGCGGTATCGTCTGGGCCAACCGGGATCGTGCGTTTCAGGATGATGTTGCCGGTGTCGACTTTCTTCTTCAGAAAAAACGTCGTGACGCCCGTCTCCGTGACGCCGGCCATGACCGCTCGGTTGATCGGTGCGGCCCCTCGGAAGGCCGGCAGGATGGACCCGTGCAGATTGAACGCCCCGAGCCGGGCAGCCTCGAACACCGCCGGCGGCAGGATCCGAAACGCAACGACCACCATCACATCCACGTCTAGCGCGCGCAGCGCCTCGGCAAAGTCCGGATCTTTCACGGAGGCTGGCTGCAAGACAGGAATGCCATGAGCCTCAGCCGTCTTCTTGATGGGCGTTGGCATCAGCTTCTGGCCGCGACCACGCCGCTTGTCGGGCGCTGTCACGACGGCCACGGGTGTGTAGCCATTCTCAATCAGGAGTTCCAACGAGGGCACGGCAAAGTCCGGCGTGCCCATGAAAACGATCCGCATGGAGAGACTGGAGATGGATGGTTCGGAAGGCTTCTCTAAAACAGCAGAGCCGCTGCATCTGCAACGGCTCCACAGGGTACGCTCTTGTCTGGAAAGGCTTCCACGTATTAACGAAGCCGAGTCCGCTCGTCCCAAATGGGAATCAGCAACTCGAAATCTCCGACACCAGACCGGTCGACAAAGATGAAGCGCCGGCCGGCTCGGTAGTATTCCCAGACTTCGTATGACTCGGAGTCTCCGAAGCTGTACGGGTGGTAGTCAACGTGGTCCGGCCGGCCGTAGAGGATGTAGACTTCGCCGCGGTCGGTCAACCATCCCTTACCAAAGCGGCCATACTCCTCGTCTGCGTACGAGACGCGGTAGTAGTACTCCTCCATTCGCTCGTTTCGCTCCGTGCCGGGCGTGGGGTCGCGGCGGTCCCAGAACGCCTGGAAACGCTTGGCCTTCTCCGTGTCCGTCTCAGCCTCCTTGATGTAGTTGAGATCTTTCTTCTTGGCGATGTAGCGGAGCTGCGCGATGGCCCGGTCCAGATTGCGGATCTGATCGTTCAAGCCCATCCAGCGGATCGAGAGCGGCTTCTCTGCGGCGTCGACGACCTGGCCGGCTGCGTTCTGCAATTCGACACGCACGAGGTAGTCGCCGACTTCAAAGTTGCCGACGGGGACGCGTAGCGTGGCCTGATTCGTGCCGGCGCGGACTTGGAGTCCCTCGTCTTTCTCAAACGCGATGTCGCGGTCGTCGCGTTCAGGACGGTCCCGGAACATGTCGCGCCAAGACGGCAGCCGCTCTCGCCCATCGGTGCGCAGGAATCTGTACACGATGCGTGCCTGTTGGGCCTGGCGCGCGTACACCTCGTAGTAGAGACTGAATGCTTGAGCGTCGCTGTTGACCACGTTCCCGACACTCGGGGTGAACCGGCGGGTGGCCGGGTCGTAGCTCTCGGCAATCAGGATGTCGCTGAGCGCGAGCGGAACAGTGAGGTCTCGGATGTCGAGCATGGCCTTCTGGACGAAGGTCGTGCTGGCAACGCGGTCTTCGACAGTGACTTCGAGCGCGTACCGGCCAGGAGGTAGATCGGCTTCGCTGTGAACAGCCACGTCGTAAAGCGAGTCGGCCTGGGTGGCCGCGTACGACTGGACCGCCGGCACGCGGCGGTCGTAGATCCGGCTGAGCACGATGCCGCGCTTCCGCCCTTGGTCATCGAGGCGATGCACCTCAGCAAGCACCTCGTATTCAGCCAGGAACTCTGTGCCGCGCTTGATGAACTGAAGATGAGCGTACGGAATCTTGGTGTAGAGGTCGACACGGACACCGCCGGCGTCATCCCGGACCGTCACCGTCTCCAGCTCAAACGCCGGTACGAGCTGCGCACTGGCCGGCACGGCCAAAAAGGCCGACAGCCAGACGATGAGGCCCATCGCCAAAGGGATTCCAACATGGTCTCGAAGACGCATTCTAGACTCGATCGTCGGGTTTGGGGAATTCTCAGTTGAGGTAGCCGCTCACTAGCCGGCGTTGGTGACAACCGCAGGCATGGAGGGCCTTCCAAACAGGGTGTGGACAGTCTACAAGATGCACACGGGTTGCCGTATGCGCAGGGGAATTCGGGCCTATGCCCTGTGGTGCGTGGCGAACGGTCGCTAGGGCGGTCCGGTTGGGTGCCGGTCTGATTTGCCGCTCGGGAATCAGCAGTTATTGAAAGAGGGCGTCCACGAACCGTTGGCGGTCAAAGACTTGGAGGTCGTCGATCTGTTCACCGACACCGATGTATTTTACGGGGATCTGAAACTCGTTGGAAATGCCAATCACAATCCCCCCTTTGGCCGTTCCATCGAGCTTCGTCAGGACGAGCCCGGTCACGTCGACGCTCTTCGTAAACTCCTGTGCTTGGCGCAGTGCGTTCTGCCCGACGGACGCGTCGAGTACAAGCAAGACCTCGTGTGGTGCGCCGGCCACTTGGCGGTCCATGACGCGCTTGATTTTCGAGAGCTCGTCCATGAGCCCTCCTTTCGTGTGGAGCCGGCCGGCGGTGTCGATCAGCACGACTTCCGCGTCCCGGCTCTTGGCTGAGGCGAGCGTATCGAAGGCCACGGCTGCGGGATCAGCGCCGTGGCCCTGCTTGATGATCGGTACCTCGGCGCGTTCGGCCCAGATTTCGAGTTGCTCCGTTGCCGCTGCCCGAAACGTATCTGCAGCCCCAAGGACCACCGACTTGCCGGCTTGCTTGTAGCGGTACGCAATTTTCCCGATGGAGGTCGTCTTGCCCACACCGTTGACGCCCACAACCATGATCACGTGCGGGCTGTTCGGCAGTGGCGCTTCGAAGTCGGCCGGGCGGTCTGGCGCGGAGGACAGCAGCAGATCGGCAATCTCGGCGCGCATGATCTGGTTTAGATCCGAGGTCGACACGTATTTGTCACGCCGCACGCGCTCTTCGATGCGCCGGATGATCTCGACGGTCGTCTGCACGCCAACGTCGCTGGTGATGAGAACACCTTCGAGTTCATCGAGCACCTCATCGTCTACCGTGTCCTTGCCTCGGACGAGGAGGTTGAGCTTGCCGAAGAGGCTCGAACGTGTCTTTTGGAGCCCATCGTCCAGCTTCTGCTTGTCTGAAGCGGTGGAGCGTTTAAAGAGGGCCATTAGGTTACAGGTTGGGTGGTAAGGTAGAAGAATCGAGCGCTCCAGCTCCCGATTTACGCTGGTGCTGACGTTGCCCTTTGCGCTGGCGCTCTTGATTTACGCTGGCACTGAAGCTGTCATTTACGCTGGCGCTGAAAAGCTGTCATTTACGCTGGCGCTGAGCTACGGTAGTGCCGTCAGAGCGGCCGGCGAGTTTGCGTAGTTCCAAAACGAGCAGCACGATGTAGTGCGCGAGGGAATAGACCATCATGCCGGCACTTGCCCAGATGAGATACGTCGTCCATGGTTCTCCGATGCCGAAGAGCACCAGGAACGCCAGGAGCGCGAGCACGCCCACAGTGATTTTCCCTGGCATCAGACTCATGTAGACGTGGCTCGTCCGCCGCACCATGTATTGCCAAGCAATGACGATGATGAGGTCACGCACGACGAACAGGATGACGAGCCACAGTGGCAGCAAGCCGGCGGCTGTCATTGCGATGAGCACCATCCCACCCCCGAGCTTATCGCACGTGGGATCGAGGACCTTGCCCCAATCGGATACCGTCTTGGACCAGCGGGCGATCTTGCCGTCGAGCCAGTCGGACAGAATGCACAGGAAGATCAGCCCGATAACGGCCGGGTTCGGCGTCGGCTCCGTGTAAACGAGATAAGCCGCGAACCACGCCATGCCCAACCGGGCGAGACTCATCACGTTCGAGGCCGTCCAGAAACGGCCTAGTTCGGGCGTGGAAGGTTGTTGAGTATCGGTGGGCGTCATGCGATGGGCAGGATGCAGAAGCGAGGAGTGGGACGGGCCTACTCGAAATTCGCGATCCGCAATCGCTGGGCGTCTGATATATTCGAGAACGCAATTCGGAAAGATAAGCCGCTTTACGGCAGGCGTTCCACGACTCTATCATGCTTCTTCTGCTGTTCGCGGTGGTGGCCGGCCTACATGCCGTTTATGTGGGGGCTCTTATCCTCGGATGGTTCCGTCTCCCCCCACCTCCTCAAGCCGCTGGGAACGCCGAGATCGACGTCGTCGTGGCGGCCCGGAATGAGGCTCACCGCTTGCCCCGCTTGTTTGCCTCGCTGCAAGCTCAGACGCTGCCGCCATCGGCCGTGCTCATCGCAGACGATCAATCTGAAGACGCTACGGCTGAATGCATCGAGCGCGAGCACCGAGGGCAGCCACACGTCCAGCGGGTCAGCGTACCTGATGGGCCAGGCCCACGCAAGAAGCGCGCACTGACCGCCGGCATCCAAGCGGCAACAGCTCCTCTGCTGGCCCTGACCGATGCCGACTGCCAGCCACTTCCCCACTGGCTTGAGCGTCTTGCAGCGTGGCATGACGCCTATCCTGGCTCGGTGCTCGTCGGCTACGGGCCACTGCGTGCCCGCTCCGGACTACTCAACCGGTTCTCCCGATACGAGACGTTGGTGACCGCGTGGCTAACCGCAGGGGCCATCGGCCTGGGCCGGCCCTACATGGCCGTTGGGCGAAACCTCAGCTATCCGCGCCGGCTGTTCGAGCGCATCGGTGGATTTGCGCATTCTCAGCAGTCTATGAGCGGAGACGACGACCTCTTGGTTCAGGAAGTGGCCCGGACCGGCATCGCGCCCGTCCGGTACGTGCTCGACCCGCAGGCCGCTGTGTACAGCGAGGCGCCGGCCACGTGGCGTGCCTGGCTGCACCAGAAACGCCGCCACGCCTCGGCCGGCCGGCACTACCAACCGATTGCTCAAGCACATCTTGCACTCTTTCAGGCCACACATGTCGCGACGTGGCTCTCCCCTCTGTTGCTCGGCTGGCCAGGTCTCGGCGTGCTAGCTGGCTTGAGTCTACTGCGCTGGGGTGCGCTTGGATACGCTGCACATCGGCTTCAGGAGTCGGTTTCGCTCGGATGGATTCCTGTGCTCGACACCCTTTATGCCCTGTACAACCTAACCGTAGTGCCGGTAGGTCTGCTGAGCCCACCGAAAGCGTGGAGTCATCGGCAAAATTCACGTCCAGCCGGTTGAGGTTACTCGCTGCCCTGCGTACCCTTTTAGCCGTATCACCACGCGCATGTCAGACCTCTGGCATTCTCCACCTTGGCTGGCTTTCGGCGGCCGGCTCACCACCCCCACCACGATGCGGAACGTTCTCCCGCTCCTCCTCCTGTGCGCGCTCGTCAGCTCTGCTGGGGCACAGACGCGCGCAGACCAACAGCTTCTCCGGGCCGCTCAGCAGGGCAACGTTGTCCAGGTCCAGCAAGCAGCCGCTCAGGGCGCAGACTTGAACCGGCAGGGGCCCAAAGGCTGGGCACCAGCGCATCACGCCGCAGCGCTTGGGCACGTCGATGTGCTCGTCTTTCTGGCCAGCCGGCGGGCCGACCTGAATGCCCAGACCCTCGCCGGGCGCTCACCGCTGATGATGACCGCCGAGGCTGGATACGACGTGGCGACCCGGTTTTTGCGCTGCCAGGGAGCCATTGCCTACCTGACCGACATCGATGGCCGGACGGCACTAGACTTGGCACGCGACGCCCAGCACGACTTCATCGCCGAGTTCTTGGACGCACCAGACTGCGACCGCGAGCGGCTGCTCGGGCTGGTCCGTGCAGAACAGCTGGAGCGTGAGGTCACGAGCTTGTACCAGAGCGAGCGGTACGGCGATGCCCTGGAGCCTGCACGAGAAATGGTACGCCTCAAGGAAGCCGGCTTCGGTGCCAATTACCCGGGCGTAGCACCAGCATTGAACAGCTTAGTCGCCGTTCTGGAAGCACTTGAACTGTTTCCAGAGGCACGCAGCTATTACCTCCGCCTCGCCCGCCTCTTCGACTCGAGCGGCAACATCGCCGGCGCCCGGTCCATGTACGAGCGAGCACTGGTCATGCAAGAGCAAGAACTCGGTGGCCTCCACCCAGACGTGGCCGAGAGCCTGCATGCGTTAGGGCGGATCGTCGAGCAGCAACAGGAATGGGACACGGCCGAACTCATGTACGAGCGCAGTGCAACCATTTATGAGGCCGCCGAAGGTGCCCAATCGATGGAGGTCGCCAATGTGCTCGAAGACTATGCTAGCCTGCGCCGGAAGCGAGGCCGGTTTGCCGAATCCGAGGCACTCTTGGAGCGGGCTCTCGCGATCACGGAGCAGAACCGTGGGCTCAACGCACCCGAAGTGGCAGCTGTGCTAGGCAAGCTAGCTGAGCTTTCAGAGGCCCAGGGAGAGTATGGAGAAAGCCGCGCGCGTTTTCAGCGAGCCCTTACGATCGTCCAGCGTGCGCTTGGGACACGTGAAACCTTGCAGGTTCTACTAGACGCTGTGAACACTAGCGACGACGCGTTGGCACGCCGCTAGTTTGTCTGGGGCTGCCTGAGGTTGGGGGGCGGCTGCACTCCGTGTCCCCAGTGACCCTACTGAGCTTGAGCGCGCTTTGCGTCAGAGAGCCGGGCCTGGGCTACGCCGAACCCCATGAAGGCACCCAGTGCGCAGAACCAGGGCCAAGATTCGGTCATGCCTTGAACAAGCTCAGGGCCATTGTGGAAGACGGAGGCGAACGCACCAAAGCTGACACCGAAGAGGGCACCAACAGCGGCGCCGAGGACGAGACCTAGCAGCATGGCTTGAAGTGGATTGTTGTCCATAGAGCGTAGAAGAGAAAAGCGGTGCGCCGGCACGAAAGGCCAGCGCACCGCTTGTAGTTCCGTCGGATGCGCGTACTTACGCGGCAGCAGCGACTTCTGAGCTATCGACCGTCCAGCCGTCAGCGAGCGACTTCTCGCGAGCGATGGCGTAGATCATGACGCCGTAGCCGGCCTTGGCCAGCACGTCAGCGATCGTGTAGCCTACCTGAATCGCCGTAACGGCCGAAGCGTTCAGTTCACCACCGGTGAAGAACGGAGCCATGTAAACGATCGGGTAGAAGCCCCACGTGGCGAGCAAGAGAAGCCGGATGTTGCGGAAGAGAACCGCGACACGCTCGGGCTGGCGGCCCATGGCTTTGCCAAGCTCGACCCAGAGGACGTAGAGAATGTAGACGAAAGGAATCGTGCTGAGCGTGCCCCAGAGTGCACGGGTGCCCGTGTCAGAGGAGATCTCACCTGGGTAACCAAGGGCAATCATGAGCGCAGCAGCGATGGCCAACTTCGTGATGAGGCTGCCTTGCTTTTCCTTTGCCAGAGCGAGCACGAGCACGAGCTCGACAACGAGGAGCGGTACCGTCAAGAGCCAGTCGACATACCGGTAGGCGTCGTTGAACGGCGTGCCGGAGAAGACGTACGCACCTTCAGCGAGCGCGTAGGCGTCGGCCCAGCTGCCAGCGATCCGCCAGTAGTGGTACCCTGCAATCCCAACGACCAGTGCCGACACGACCAGAGAGATCCGGTACTTCGGCGCGACGCGGGCTTGACCCAGGATGAAGAAGATGAACGCGGCCAGCATCGTGGCGACCGTGAACGAGAACATGTTAAAGACCAGACTATACTGGCCAAAGGTAAGATCGGGGAGTTCGATCATGATTCTACCTCGCAGTGTGGTGAATATAGAGATTGGCTGCGGCGGGAAGGCGAGGCAGGGAAGGATCTACAATGAACGTTTCGGACGTTTAATTCCCAAGTTAGATTCCGGTAAATCGATCATTCTTTGCGAAACGCACGTTAGCATTTACATAAAACAATCAGGATTCAGGGATTACGAATCCATCCAAGCGTTTGATTATTTAAGATTAACCTCTTTTTGCCTTAAAAAAGATGGAGTTTAATCCTAATGCAAAGATAGTGTGAAGCGATTATTTAGCTCCTGATCGCTGCCAAAGGGCTTCACTTCCCCCTATTTCTTGTAAAGCGGATGCTTACGAAGCCTTGTAAAATTAGACTTTAGGCCCAAAAACAGACCGCCATTCGACCTGATTATCCTTTGACCGAGCCAAGTGTCAGCCCAGAAATCAAGTACCGGCTGAGCGCCAGGAACAGCAGGACAACGGGCACGGCCACAACGAGTGAACCCGCTGCGTATAGCCCCCACTGGGTCGCGAGGCTTCCCTGGAACTGCTTGAGGCCCAGCGGCAACGTGAACATCTCGGTGTCTTGCAGCACCACGTTTGCCACGACGTATTCATTCCAGGCCGTCATGAAGGAGAACAACGCTGTGATCACCAAGGCCGGCGCGGCCAGCGGCAGAATGACCTGGTAGAAGGCCTGCCATGGTGTACAGCCGTCGATCCGCGCGGCTTCTTCGAGAGCCGGCGGGATGGTATCGTAGTAGCCCTTCATCTGCCAGACGCAGAAGGGCAGCGCCGTCGCCGTGTAGATCACCACTAGGCCGATGTAGGAATTGAGCAGCTTGAGGTTGATGAGCACCACGTACAGCGGCAACAGCAGCATCGTGGCCGGAAACATCTGGGTCACGAGGAGGCCACTCAGCATCGAGCCACGGCCCATGAATTTGTACCGGCTCAACGCGTAGCCGGCCATCGACGCCAGCACGACGCCCGTGACCGTCACCACGAGCGAGACGATGATGCTGTTGAATAGCCACTGCACGAACTGCGTCTCGGCGAAGAGCTCGCGGAAGTTCTCGAGTGTGGCGTCTTCCGGAATGATCTGGAGAGACGTGGTGAGGAGCCGGTCGCCGGGGCGTAGTGAAATCGTGAGGATCCGGGTGATCGGATAGACGGAGATCACCGTGAACAGCCCCAGCACGAGGTAGACCGCAGACCGGCCGGCATACCGTTGGAGAAAGTCGCGCATGGTGGTGAGGTAGTTGATAATCGGTCAGCCAGCAGAACGGAACCCCGCCCCCCTACAGAGAGCGAAGCGAACGTTCCACCCAACCAATTCCTATCAGTCCGTCGCGCCTGTGCGCTTGAGGAGGACCTGGGTGAAGAGGAATAGGATCAGGAAGATGACCATCGAGAGGGCAGCCGCCCATCCGAACCGGTACATGAAGAAGGCCGCCTCGTACACGTAGGAAACCAGAATGTGGGTCTGATCCGCTGGCTCTCCGCCGTTCGAAACGAGCCAAATGACGTTGACGTTGTTGAACGTCCACACCGTCCCGAGCGTGATGGCTGGGATCATGACCGGCTTGAGCATCGGCAGGGTGATGTTCCAGAACTTGCTCCACGCCGAGGCCCCATCCACATCGGCCGCTTCGTAGAGCGCGCTCGGAATCGACTGCAAGCCGCCCAGCGCGATCACCATCATGAAGGGAAAGCCGAGCCAGATGTTCGTCAGAATCGCCGCGCAAAATGCCTCGAACGGGGAGGTCAGCCACTCGACTGCCGGCAGGTTCATGTACTTCGTCAGCACGAGGTTGACGGCTCCGTACTCGTAGTTGAACATGCCGCGCCATGTCAGCGCTGTGATGTATTGCGGCAGCGCCCACGGCAGAATCAGAAGAATCCGCCACGCCGGCTTGCCCTTGACGAAGGCCTGGTGCAGCAACACGGCTAGCATGACGCCGAGGCTCACGTGGAAGAACACGTTTACGGCCGTCCACAAAATCGTCTTGCCGAAAATCGTCCAGAACAACGGCTCCATCACGACCGAGACGTACTGCTGGGGCCCAATCAGCTCCCAGTCTCGGATGTGGTAGATGTTCATGTTCGAGAGCGACAGCACCACGTTGTAGAAAAACGGGTACGCCACGACGGCGAGCACGATGAACAGCGTGGGCCCAAGGAGCACGGCGAGGAACAGCCGTACCCGGGTCTTCTCGGTCATCCCAGCCTTCCGGGGCGGCTTGTTGGCCGTCTCGGGCACGGGCGTGGTGGAGGTTTCCAGAACCGTCGTTGCCATGACATGTGGTGGTTGATGGGCGGCTAGGCCTCCCAACGGCAGCGCGTGAGGCTAGGCCTCACACCGCATAGTAGACTACAGAAACGTATCGGCGATGCGTTTTTCGACTTGTTCTTGCATCATCCGGGCCCCCTCTTCGGCGGTCACGTCGCCGCTCATGACCAGTTGATAGGGGCCGCGCATGCCGTCCCAGACTTGACGCATCGCCGGCGCTATGGGCATCGCCCGGCCACGCTGGACCTGCAACAAGGCCGAGCGTAATCTCGGGTTGTCTTGTACCTGGGGAGATTCCATCACGCGGCGCAGCGTCGGGATCACATCGAGATCGACCTGGATGCGCTGCATTTCCTCGCTGACGAGGTATTCGAGGACCTCGATGACGATCGGCAGGTCTTCATCGGAGACGTTGGCGTTGACCGAGTAGCCCCGGGGAGACACCATCGGTGCCGGCCACCGGGCGCCGGGCTCGATGGGTGGGATCGAGACCAAATCGTAGTTGACGCCGGCCTCGCCATATCCCGCAAAGGCCCACGGCCCATTGATGATCGCTGCGGCCCGGTTATCCTTGAACAGCATTTCGCTGATGTTGTAATCGGCCTCGTTGGGGATGATCTGGTACTTGTCACGCAAGTCGAGGATGAACTGGATGGCCTCTACGGTCGCCTCGGTGTCGAGCGTGGGCCGGCCGTCGTCGTCCATGACCCAGCCGCCGAACGCGGTCAGGAACGGGACGAAGAAGAACGGCTCGGTGTAATTCCAGGTGATGGCGTACCGATCCGGCCGGCCGTCTCCGTTGGTGTCTTCCGTGAAGTCCTGCCCCCACACGATCAGCGAGTCCAGAGACGCCGGCGGGTTCGGCATCAAGTCCTGGTTGACGACCATCGTGAGGTAGGCTCCCAATTGGTCCGCCACCATCAAGGTGTCCCCTTCCCAACTCACGACGCCGTCCTCCGTAAACTGCTCGAAGAATTCGTCCGAGAACAAATCGCCCAGGGGCCGGACGGTCTCAGTCATCGCAAACAAGCTGACGTTGTCGCTCGCGCCGTAGACCAGTTCGGGGCCTTTCCCGCCTACCGAGGCGATGATGAACAAGTTGCGCAAATCCTCGGTCTCGCGCCAGAGCACCTCGACGACGCGGTCCGTGTGCTGGGCGTTGTACTCGGCCACCACGCGTTCCAGGTTCGCCCGTTCGGCGCTGTCTTTCGTGTGCCAGATCCGCACGCGGGTCTTGCCTTCGTACGGGTCAGCCCCACAGCCGGCGAGTAAGGCAGCAAGGCAAAGCAGAGCGGCAAGACGCATGGGAGTGCTTATTGGGGAGTAAGAAGAGCTCCTGTCCGGGCCGGCAAGTCAATCACCAGGAACCCAGACTCGGAGACAACGGCCACATCCTCGGCCGTGCCTCGGCTCACGAATGCGGGCGTATATCGGAGGGTCTGTACTTGGCTTTCGGTTCTCAGCCCGGCCCCGAGTTGGGTCCACGGGATAGTGATCCGGCGAGGTCCGTCGCTGCGGTTGAAGGCGGCAATCAGGCGGCGGCCGTCTACGCGCCCGAAGGCAAACGTGCCATCGGTGTCGTTGGCGGTGAGCCGCTGGTAGGCCCCCCTGCGCAACACGTCGGACACGACGCCAGACGATGTACGCAATTGGATGACACGCTTGTAAAAGTCGAACAGGGTGGAGTCAAACGCAACTGCTTGCGGTGAATCTCGCAGGGTTCCGTCTGCTTCGAGGCGTTGGGGCTCGTAGGTGAGGTCTGGCCAGACCATCGGCATGCGGTCATCAGGGTCGTCTGCGCCCCACATGCCGGCCTCGGTGCCGTAGTAAAGCATCGGTGCACCGACGTACGTCATCTGCATCAACGCGACCATTCGCTGCAGATCTCGCTCCGTCGAGTCCGGGGCGCTGGTGTCGTAATCGGGCACGTCGCGCGGGCCGGCTTGGCGGTCGTAGTCGAAGATGGCCGGCTCGGTGTAGGGCCGGCTCCGGTTGACGATCATCTGGGCGATCCGCGGCGTGTCATGCGAGTCGACGAGGTTCTGCATGGCGTACCGGACTGGCACAGAGAGCGCCTGCTGCCGGAGATCGAGCATGGCGGCGAACACTGTCGGGTCGAGTTGATCGTCGACGAGCCAGCCTTTGACGGGCAACGCGAAGCCGAAGTAGTTCATCGCCGCGGAGAAGCCGGCAGCCTCCAGGAAGGCATCGGCCTCGGTCCAGATCTCGGCGACGGTGTACGCTTCGGGGTTCAACTCGCGGACGAACGCGTTCCAGTCTCGCCAGAACCCGGTCGGGACCTCTTCGGCCACGTCGAGACGCCAGCCGTCGATGCCGTCGCTCGGATCGCCATCGCCGTTCGGGTCCATCCAGCGGCGGGTCGCGTCGAGGACGTACTGTTTGGGGCCGGCGGCAAGGTCGTTTCCGCCCGGCGCGTCGGCGAAGACGGGCAAGTGCTTGTAGCCCCACCAGCCCTCGTAGTCAAACTCATCGTCCTCGGTCTCCGGGTCGTCAAACTGCGTAACGACGTACCAATCGGCAAACTCGGACTCCGCTCCTTTGGACCAGAGGTCGTCGAACGCGAAGAAGCTGCGGCCGGTGTGGTTGAACACCCCATCGATGATCACCCGCATCTCTCGCTCGTGCGCTTGGCTGAGTAGATCCAGAAAAAGGCTATCGGCGCTCGTGAAGATCCACGTCGATGGGTCTGCCGGGTCTTCCTCGGCCATCCGGTCGAGATCGCCCTGCGGGTCGGGGCCGAAGTAGGGATCGATGTGGTGGAAGCTGCTGCCGTCGTACTTGTGAAGCGAGCGCGCGAAGAAGACCGGGTTGAAGTAGATCCCCGTGACGCCCAGCGAATCGAGATACGGCAGTTGATCGATCACGCCTTGGAGATCGCCGCCGTAGCGCCGGTGAAAGACGGCATCGTAGAAGCTCTCGCCCATCTGCGTTTCCCACTCGGCCCGCTCGTACCAGTCGCCGGTCCACGGCGAGAGCGCCCAGGTATCGGGCGCCCGCTCAGCATCTTCGATGGAGTCCCGGATCGGGTCGTTCGTAGGGTCGCCGTTTCGGAAGCGCTCAGGGAAGATCTGGTACCAGACCACGTCGCGGGCCCATGCCGGCGCGCGCTTGGCTGCCTCGAGAGAATCGACGCGGACGGCTTGCAGAGAGTCTTCGTCGACAGAGGCGGGCGGCGGCTCAAACACTCCGTCCGTGACAGGTGCAATGACGACTTCATTCGCGGAATTACACGCGGCTAGCAAACCGGCCAGCAAGAACAAAAAGTAGAAACGCAAAGGGTGGACTTAACCTGTTTGGTCCTCGCGGCCGAGGAACTCAGTGGGATGGAAGGCTACGCCAGGAGAGGCACGAAGCACGAGTTTATCGAACGTTACCAACGGAGCCGCCACCTGCTTCGCAAGAGCAACGACCCCGCAGCGAATGGCAGGCAACGAATGGCACGCAAGTACGCCGTTCAATCTAGGCGGTTGCTTTGGGGCTCGCTGTGCTCGCGTAGCAGGTAGCGGGTGGACAGGTAGCAAGTGGCCGAGGATGTCTCCACCACCTGCTATTCGCCCACCCGCCACGTGCTACGCGAACAGCGTGAGCCTACCGGCTTAGCATGACTTGGCGGATGGCCGTCCGGCCGGCAGCCTTCAGGCGCACGAAATACGCGCCGGCAGGCATCCCATCGGCTGTCCAGTCGGCTTCGTAGACGCCGGCTGCGTACTCCCCACGGGCCAAAGTAGCGACGCGGCGGCCCAGTACGTCGAACACGTCGAGGCGCACGCTCGCCGGCACGTCGAGGGCGTAGCGAAGGTGAACGCGCTGGGCGAACGGATTCGGGTACGCAGCTGTCAGCCCGAAGGCGTCTGGCACGTCTGCCGCTTCGTTCTGGACGAAAACAGCGTTGAACGGAAGCTCAGGCAGAGCCGGCAGGTCGAGCCGAGCCGCTTCCGGGCCGGCGATGTAGACCACGGTCTCATAGGGATCGAGCGTGCGCGATACCGGGCCGGTTTGGACGAAGCTCGAATCCGCAAACAGATCGGAGATAACGAGCGGGCCGTCGGTCGAGGTCTCGGCGTACTCGGCCGGGTTGAACGTGTAGGTCTGCGAGGCACTGGCAAAATTGACGAGCACGAGAGCCGTCTCGTCGAGGTACGGGCGCGAGAAGGCATACACGGAACCACCGCGCTCGATGGGTTCGAGGCGCTGTGTCCAGAACGCGGGAAACTGCGTTCGCGCATGGGCAAGCTGCTGGTGTACTTGGGCGAACCGGCCGTTGCGCTCCGTCCGCCAGTTCACCGGCGTGCGGCGCGTGTCTCCTGAGCCGGCCCCATAATTCACCTCCTGGCCCTGATAGATCATCGGGACGCCGGTGGTGGTCATCAGGAACCCAGTGAGCGGCAGAATGCGCTGCGGATTCGTGGCGTAGAGCTTGGCGATGCGTTCTTCGTCGTGGTTTTCCAGGAAGCGGAAGTACCGCGCGTTCGGGCCGGGCCAGAAGCCGCCGTTCGAGGCCAGCGCATGGTACTGGCCGAGATCGCCGTAGCGGCCACGGATGCCGTTGAAGTAGAAATTCCAGTCGTAGCCGGCATCGATCCCGCCCACCACTGAACTGCCGTTCTCGTCGTCAGTGTAGTAGACCTCGGTGCCGCCGCCCGTGCCGGCGATTTCGCCCAGCAGCCACGAATCGGGCTTGATGCGCTTCATGTACTGCCGGATCGGCTCGCCGAAGCGCTCCGGCCCATACCGGCGCCACGGCCCCCAGTACACGTCGAACCGCCAGCCGTCGATGCCCATGTCTTGCACCCAGAAGCGAAGCACGTCGAGCATCTCCGCCTGGAGGTCATCGTCGTTCCAGTCGAGGTTGGCGAGGTCGCCGAAGCCGTCGTATTTCCGGTAGAGATTGCGGCCGGCTTCCGTCTGCCAGATCTCGCGCAGGTTCGGGCCGCGGTTGTCGAGGCCGAGGTTGTGCGCGCTCGGCTCGGTCTGGACGTAGACGCCTTCGTAGGCTCCGTCTCTCAGGGCGTTGACCCACGGGTGGATCGGCGAGACGTGATTCGGCGTCAGGTCGAGGATGACTTTGAGGCCGAGATCGTGGGCGCGGTCGACGAGCGCCTTGAAATCATCGTTGGTGCCGAGCTTGGGATCGACGCGGTAGAAATCGACGATGTTGTACCCGCCGGAGATCGGGTCCATGAACTGATTCTCGAAAACCGGCATGAACCAGATTACCGTAAAGCC
The DNA here is from genome assembly GCA_038749615.1 of Bacteroidota bacterium. Lineage (GTDB taxonomy): Bacteria > Bacteroidota > Rhodothermia > Rhodothermales > DATKEJ01 > JBCDHV01. Next base: position 900 of record JBCDHV010000013.1, on the reverse strand, counting down.
CATCTCGGCGATGTAGTCCAGCTCGTCCGTGATCTCTTGGAAGCGCCGGCCCGGGCTTGCCTCGGTGCCGTTGGCGAGCGGACCAAAGGTGAGCGGAAAGATCTCGTAGACGACGGCCTGGTTGACCCACGCCGGCGTCTCGTCATAGGCCATCTCTCGCACCGAACCGTCCTCCTCGACTACGAATCCGTACCGCCGGCGGTCGATGAGTCCTGCCGTAGAGGTCGCCACGAGATCGACGTACACTTCGCCGGCTTCGGATACGTCGGCAGAGAACTGATTTCCGAGCGCCGCTTCGTTCGTTACGGTACTCGTGCTCGCCTGCTGATCGACCGTCCATTCGAGCTCGGCACCGGCTTCGGCGGCCACCGTCACCCGGAAGCTCCCCCCGAGGTCTGTCACCTGAGCCTCACTGACGACGGTCGCGTCGAGCGGATGGAGCCGGCGGGTAATCACCAACGCCTCTGATTCGAACGGCTCACCATCGACCGTCGCTGCCAGAACGAGCGTGTTCTCGCCAAGAACCAGCGATTGCTCGATGCGCACCTCGCCATCGCTCTCGACTGGTACGGTGCGAGACTCACCATTGACCGTGAGCGTAGCTTCGGTGAGGTCTGGGTCTGCCGTGCCGTCGGGCCGGCCAATGCGTGCACGGATCGGCACGGTTTCTTTGACGGTCCGGAAGGCCTCGGTGCGGAAGCCCACGGCCGTCGGCCGCTCGCCAATCTCGACCTCGACGGTTTCCCCGCCGGCTTCTGCCTCGACGCGGAACTGTGCGCCGGCCGCGACCGGCTGGTCCAGCTCGAATCGGAAAACGCCGGTGCTGGGATCATACAGCGGCAAGCCATCCCGCACCTCTCCGTTGATGGTAAACTCGAACCGCGTCACCTCCTCCGAGGC
>JBCDHV010000012.1:0-19881 GCA_038749615.1 Bacteroidota bacterium | reverse complement strand
TCATCGCCTCCGGCGGCGCGTCGATGAAGTCGTGGGCAGTGGCAGTGCGGCGCGGACCTACCTGACGGTCGAGAACGGCCGGCGCTTCGAATTGCCGCTGACGTGGTACACGCAGGCCGAGAAATGGGACTTCAGCCCGGGATATCGAGAAGCCAACATTCGCTTCAGCCGGCTCGTGCCGGACCGGTGCATGGCGTGCCATAACGGTGTCCCCGAAGCGGTCGAGCACGTGGACGGGCTGTATGCGTCCGTCCCCAACGGCATCACGTGCGAGCGCTGCCATGGCCCGGGCGAACTCCACGTCGAGGAACGGCTCGTCTCTCCCGAGGCCGATGGGGAGATCGACGTGACCATCGTCAACCCTGCCGATCTCCCGTATGAACGCAGGCTCGACGTATGCCAGCAGTGCCACCTGTCTGCCCCAGGCATGGTCCTGCGCGAAGGCCGAGGCGCGTTCGATTTCATGCCGTCTGAGACTCTCAGTTCGCAGCTCGCGGTGTTCGTCCGTCCGGGAGGGTCGGGCGCGAACGTCGACGTGGTTTCGCACGCCAACCGGATGCGGGAGAGCGCGTGTTTTCTCGGAACGCTCGACGCCAACGAACCGCTCGAATGCACCACGTGCCACAACCCACACGAAGGCTTCCGAAGCGCAGGGCCGGCCTATTTCAACGAGACGTGTCAATCGTGTCATCTCCCGGCAGCGCTCACGGAGCAAGTCCCCGCCGAGGTCCGTAGCGATCACGAGGCCGGTGCGCCGTGTTTCTCGTGCCACATGCCCAAGGTCGAGGCTGCAGATGCGCCGCATTCCTCGTTTACCGATCACAAGATCCGCGTCGTGCGGGCCGGCGAGACCAAGGCGCCTCCGCCGTTCGACCGGGAACATCCGCTGGTCCCCTACTTCGAGCGCGATTACCGCAACCGAACCGGACAAGCATACCTGGGCATGGCGCTCGTCGTGATGGGCCGGCAGTCGAACGACCAGTTCACGCTGGCCCAGGGGGCCGCCACACTCGACGTCGCCCTCGCCGAAGACTCGACCTTGAGTGCCGGCTTCTTCCTCCTCGGTGTCGCCCGGCAGGCCCTCGGCGAACTCACCCGAGCCATCCCCGCCTTCGAACGCGCCCTTCGAGCCGAGCCAGGCAATCCAGAGCGCTTGCACGCGCTGGCTACCGTCTACGAGCAAGCCGGCCGGGACGCTCGCCGTGTTGAGGCGCTTTACCGCCGGGCCTTGCAGCTCCAGCCCCGCGCCGCCCTGTTCCGCATCGACTACGCCCGGTTTTTGCATCGCCAAGGCCGGCTCGGCGCTGCACGCGAGGAGTTTGCCCGCGCTCTCCTTGAACGGCCCAGCCTGGATGCTGGCCTCCTACGCCTCGGGCTGCTCGAACTCGATGCGCAACGAGACGTCGATGCCCGGCGAGCCTTCCAGGAAGCCCTTCGGCTCGAACCGGGCCATGCGCGCACCCTCCGCAATCTCATCGACTCCAGAGACAAGGTAGACGAGGTGAAAGTCGGCTCGCCAGTGGAGACACCTTTGCTCGGCGCTCTGCCTGGTTCGGCCGTCGTATGGACCGCGCAGGAAGGAAGGCTCTACGTTGCTGGGGCTCCGTCTGCGGCCCAGCTGAGCGTCTACTCAGACGCCGGCCTGCTCCTGCGGCGCCTCGACGGCCCGGCATGGGACCTGCGTGCCGCCAACGGGCAGCGCGTCCCGACCGGCGAGTACTTGCTCCACGTGAAGTCTTCCGCCGGCGTCGACGTGATCCGCTTTGCTGTCGTTGGATGATTAGCAGGAGACAACGTGTGCCTCACAGGCCACGCGCAGCCAGTAGAGCTGATACGCTCGGATCAGCACCGCGGAACCGGCGGTACAGCTCGGCACCAGGCGCGACGTAGCCGGCCTCGTAGACGTTTTCCTTCAAGCGAGACGCCAACATTGGATCGAACGGATCGCCGGCGTCGACGAACGCTTGGAAGCCATCGGCGTCGAGGACTTCGCTCCACAGATAGGCGTAGTAGCCGGCCGAGTAGCCGCTCGGCGAGGAGAATAGGTGCGAGAAGTAGGGGCTCCGGTAGCGAGGTTCTACGATGGCCGGCAAGCCGTAACGCTCTAGAACGGAACGCTCGAAGGCACGGATATCGGTAAGGGCAGCGGCTTCCTCGGCCGTGAGCGTGTGCCAGGCGAGATCGAGCAGAGCGGCAGCCGTGTATTCCGTGGTCTTGAAGCCCTGGTTGTGCGTCCGTGCCTCACGAATCTTCTCGATGAGCGCTGGCGGGATGGGCTCCCCCGTCTCGACGTGGCGCGCGTAGTTGGACAGCACCTCGGGCTCCGATGCATAGTGCTCCATGAACTGCGACGGGAACTCGACATAGTCACGCGGGCTTCCCGACGTGCCGGAGTAGCGCTCGTAGCGCGCTTGGGTCAGCAGGCCGTGTAGCCCGTGCCCAAATTCGTGGAAGAGCGTTTCGACGCTGTCGAAGTCCATGAGCGCCGGGTCGCCATCGGCCGGCGGGGTAAGGTTGAGATTGTTCGTCACGATGGGGCGCGTCGTCTCATTGGCGCTGCGGTACGTGCTCATCCACGCGCCGCCTCTCTTCGAATCTCGGGCGAGGTCGTCGGCCATGAAGACACCGAGGTGGTCGCCGGCTTCCGTCGTCACCCCATAGGAACGGACGATGCGGTTCCACGCCGGCAGATCGTCTAGAGGCTCGAAGCGAACGCCAAAGAGCCGGCCGGCGACATCGAACGCGCCACGCCGCACCTGTTCGACCTCGAAGTACGGCTTGACCTCACTCTCGTCGAAGGCATAGCGTTCTTGGCGCAGCTTTTCGGCGTAGTACCACCAGTCGTGCCCCTCGATGTCAAAACCGGCAATCCGGCTCATCTCGGCGCGCTCCTCTTCGAGGCGGGCAAGCGCACGAGGCCAGACCTCCAGCAGCAGCGCGTGTGCGTGGTCCGAAGAGCCGGCCATTGTCGGTTCGAGTTGGTAATCGGCATGCGTGCGGTAGCCCAGCAAGCCAGCGCGTTCGGCGCGAAGCTGCACGATCTCCAGAATGAGGACACGGTTGTCCGTATCCCCCCCATTGGCACCCTGGTTTCGGTACCCGTCGAAGAGTTGCCGGCGGAGGTCGCGATCGGCGGCAAACGTCATGAAGCCCTCGAAGATGGGGCGGTCGAGCCCAAACGCCCAGACGCCGGCCTCCCCGGAGCGCGCAGCAGCAGCTCGGACGAGATCTGCCGGCACCCCAGCCAGACGCGACGCGTCGGTCACCCGAAGCTCGAACGCCTTGGTCTCAGCGAGCAGGTTCTGCGAGAAGCGCGTCGTCCGTTCAGCCAGTTTCGTGTTGATCGACCGGAGCCGTGCCTTTTTGCCCCGGTTGAGCGCCGCGCCGGCGCGTACGAAGTCGCGGTGCGTCAGTTCGAGAAGCCGGGCATCCTGCTCGTCCAATCCTAGCGTATGGCGCTGTGCGTAGACCTGCCGGACCCGGTCAAAGAGCGTGGCATCGAGATAGACCCGGTCCGATTCCTGACTGAGCCTCGGGTACACCTCCGCTTCGAGCGCCTGAAGCGCGTCGGTCGTGTCCGTATTCGTCACGTTGGCGAACACCCCGATGACCCGGTCGAGCAACGCGCCGGCTCGTTCGAGCGCCACAACGGTGTTGCCGAACGTGGGTGAGGCTTGATCCTGCCGAATTTGCTCAACCTCCACGCGGTAGGCCGCGATGGCCGCATCGATTGCCGGCGCGTAGTGGGATTCGTCGATGGCGTCGAAAGGAGGCAGTTCGAACGGTGTGGTCCAGTCCGAGAGTAGTGGGTTCATGCGGGAAACGATACGTGGCCATAAGGGGTCGGACCCCCTACTGCGAGGTCGACATCAGGTTGCATGGTGAGGTGCAGCAACCAGATACCGGAGGTGGGGTCGGACCCCGCTTGGGGTCCGACCCCGGGAACAATGACCGGCCAGTCACCTTGTGACGGCCACGTCATGAAATGACTGTGAAGCTCAATTCATCTGCAACTTCCGAGAGGCCGGCACCGTACCTCGACCGCAATTCATGCCCAGAGGCATGACGGGTCACACGCGATGCGATCCGTCATTTCACGTCATATCGCAGGTCAACGGAGAGTGCTCCATGGAGCCTATCACGCTGTCGCGCCGTGAGCGCGAGCGCCGTGAGCGCCAACGGCTCATGCTCGATGCCGCCCGGCAAGTCTTTGCCGAGAAGGGGTACCGGACCGCTACGCTCGACGAAATTGCGCAGCGGGCGGAATTCGGGAAGGGTACCCTCTACAACTACTTCCCCAAAGGCAAGCAGGAGCTCTTTTTCGCCATCTATGACGACCTCCACGAGGACTTCGCCGCTATCATCCGGCGGCACTTCGGCACACCTGGGCCCTCTCAGTCTGTTCAACACCGGATCCTCGGTCTCTTCAGTGATGCGCTCGCCTATCTACACCAGAATGGCGACCTCCTGCTCATCATGCTCAAGGAATCCGACCGCATCCTCTTCGGGGACGATCCGGAACACGCCCGCCGGCTCCACCGGCACGATGCGGAGATGGTCGGGGTCATGGTGCCCGCCCTTGAAGATGCCATCGCACGCGGCGAAATGCGCGCCTTGCCCGTCGTGCCAGCGGTGCACATGATTCTTTCGCAGATCGAGGGCTACATGCGCTTCCATGTCCTCTGCCGGCATCACCTTGGCAATGGTACGTTCGACGAACTCCCCCCCGGCTCGCCTCCCAGCATGGAAGATGCCGTGCAGTTCCTCACCGACTTTGTCTGTTTCGGTCTCCATTCCCCCGCCGGCTCTCCGGCGTCAACATCGTCTACATGATACGCGCCCTCTTCGCCTGTGCGCTGCTCTTCACGGCTCAAGCCGGCTCTGCCCAATCCCTCGGCGAACCACCCTCGCCGGTTTCTCTTTCGCTGGGGGATGCGGTGGCCATCGCGCTCGACCAGAACTACGCACTCCGCAATGCCGAACTCGACGTGCGCGTCGCCGGCACGCAGATCCGCGAAGCCTACTCATCGGCCTACCCCAGCCTGGACGCCTCCTCCAGCTACACGCGCAATGTGGTGCAAGCCAACCCGTTTGCCGGCTCGGATGCCGGCGGACTCTTCGGCGCGCTCGGGGCCATCGACTGGCTCGCGTTCAACGAGGGAGCCCGGACCGACAACGACCCTGGGACCGATCCGATTACCCTGGGCGAGTTCCGGGACCGGCAGGCCCAGGGCCGTGAGGAAGCGGGCATTGTCCTGGAAGAAAGCGCTAACCCGTTTGGGGTCGACAACCAGTTCCTAAGCTCGCTAACGCTTTCGCAAACGCTCTATGACGGGTCACTTTTCGCGGCGATCAAGGGCGCGCGGACGCTGCGGAGCATCAGCGAGGAAGGACTTGCGCGCCAGGCACAGCTGGTTATCACAGACGTCCGGCAGGCCTTCTACAACGCTTTGCTGGCCCAGGAACAGGCTCGCGTGCTCGCATCGAGCGTGGAGCGGACCAGCGTGACGGTCGGCGAGGCGGCACGGCGCGTCGCACAGGGAACGCGGCCGAAGTTCGAGCGGCTCAATGCGGAAGTCGAACTCGCGAACTTGGAAACGCAGCTGGTATCTGCCGAAAACGCAGCCGGCTTGGCCGTGGACAACCTGAAGCTGCTCATCGGGCTGCCGATTCAACAAACCGTGACGCTGCGAGGCTCACTCGACAACCTGTACGACGACCAGCCGCTCATTCAAACGGTCTCGATCGACGATGCGGTGTCCCGCGCGTTCGCGCAGCGGGCCGATCTCCGGCAAGCCCGTGAGCAAATCGACCTACAGCGGGTGCAGCGCCAGATCACGGCCGGCAACCGGCTGCCCTCGCTCAGCGCGTTCGCCAACCTCAGCTATGCCGGCAACGTACCGGACAACCGGACGACCACCTCGTCGGACCCGTCGGAGCCGTTTACGTTTTCGCAGAACACCCGAGGCTTTTTCGATGACAGCTACTGGGACCCGAGCCTCGCTGTGGGCTTGCGGCTCCAATGGAACGTCTTCGATGGCTTCCGGACGAAAGCGCAACTCCAACGCAATCAGATCGAAATCGACCGGGCCGAACTCCAACTCGAACAACTGACGCAATCGGTTGCCCTCGAAGTCGAGGCTGCCATGCGCAACGTCGTCGCGGCACAGGAGCGCATCCGGAGCCAGCAGCGGACGCTCGACAATGCGGAGTTGAACTACACCTTTGCCCGCACCCGCTTGCGCGAAGGGGTCAGCAACCCTTTCGAGGAGCGGCAGGCGTCCGATCTGCTTGATCAAAGCCGGCTCGGCTATATCCAGGCCCTCTTCGATTACCTGAACGCCACCGCACAGTTCGATGCGGCGGTCGGTCTGACGGTCGAAGACGACGCTCAAACCGAATCGACCACTAGCCTTGCGCCCTGAGGCTGGCGACTGGCCGCATGCGAATTGCGACAGGGACCTGTGCGCGCGCCAATCGTCAACCGTGACTTCTTTCCATCCGAGCAATACCAACTAACCATGCCCCTCCTTTCGCCATTCGCAATTCGCACGTCGCGCTGGGCGGCTTTCGTGACCCTGCTCTTCCTGGCTGCCTGCAGCCCACCGGAAGACGGCGATGCAGCACCCGACCAGGACGCACCAGCCGAGCAAACGGGCCCGCCGGCCGTGCAGGTTCAGACACAAGTCGCCGGCAGCCAGACCTTCGAGGACTACGTCCAGTTGACCGGGGCCGTAGAGGCCGTCCGAGATGCCATGGTGTCGTCGGAAGCCAGCGGGCGGATCGAGTACTTGGCTCCGCTGGGCTCGTTTGTGAGCCGGGGCGGCGTGATCGCTCGGTTCGACGCAGACCTTGCCCAGGCCGCCTACGATGCTGCCAAGGCCGCGTTCGACCTCGCCGAGGACACGTTCCAACGCCAGGAAGTGCTCTATGCCGACTCGATCATCAGTGCCATCGAGTACCGCTCGGTCCGGGCACAGCGAGACCAGGCACAGGCCCAACTTCGCCAAGCCCAGAAACAGCTCGCCAACAGCCGGCTTCGGAGTCCGTTCGGCGGGCGCGTCGAGGCACACTTCGTTGAGACGGGCGAGCTCGTCGCACCGGGAACGCCGGTCGTCCGGGTGATCAGTACAGGGGAGGTGAAAGTAGCTGCCGGCGTGCCTGAACGTTACGCGAACGATGTGGCGCGCGGCGCTGCTGCTGAGGTCCGCTTCCGCGGGGCGAACAATGCGATCCGTACCGGCCAGGTCAGCTTTGTGGGTAGCCTGATCAACCCGGCGAGCCGTACGTTCCCCGTCGAGATCACGCTCGAAAACCGCGACGGCAAGCTCAAGCCGGAAATGGTGGCCGATGTCGCCATCCTGCGCGAGCAGCTCGACAACGTGATCGTGGTGCCGCAAACGGCGATTCTGCGCGACGAACGCGGCCCGAGCGTCTTCATCGCTGTCCAGCAAGGTGACGGCAACGTGGCGCAGCGGCGAGAAGTCGTACTCGGCCCGAGTTTCGCCGGCAAAACCGTCGTCACCTCCGGCCTCGAGCCGCTCGATCAAGTCGTCACCGTGGGCCAAGCCAACCTGACCGAGGGCGACCAGCTCCAGATCGTCGAAAGTTGATTCGGGTGTGGCTGTGTCGCAGTGTGCCAAGTGTGGCATACGTGCTATAGCCTGCCTCTGGCCTCGCACGCCGCTCCCTACCACCTTCTCTGCCACACGGCCACACAGCCACCCTGCCACATCATGAAAATCACCGACCTTTCCATCAAGTACCGCACGAGCGTCGTCGTTCTGACGATCGTCCTCGTCGTGGGCGGGCTGCTGAGTTACATCACCATCCCGAAGGAAGCCGCTCCGTCCATCGAGATCCCGCTGATCGTCGTGACGACGATCTACGCCGGTGTGAGCCCGGATGACATCGAGAGCCTGGTCACGCAGCCCATCGAACGCGAGGTGCAGAGCGTCAATGGGATCAAGGAGATCCGCAGCATCTCCACCGAGGGTGTCAGCACCGTGATCGTCGAGTTCAACCCCGAGGTCAGCATCGACGACGCGTACCAGAAGGTGCGTGACAAGGTGGACATCGCCAAACCGGAGATGCCGCAGGAAATCGAAGAGCCCATCGTCTCAGAGATCGACTTTTCGGAATTCCCCATCCTGACGATCAACTTGGCGGCCGGCTACTCGCTCACCCGGCTCAAGGATGTGGGCGAAGATCTATCCGACGAGCTCGAGAAGATTCCGACGGTCCTGGAAGTCACCGTACTCGGCGGCCTCGAACGGGAGGTACAAGTCAACGTGGACTTGGCCGCTCTGCAGGGCTACAACCTGTCGTTCGATGACGTGATCGGGGCGATTCAGACCGAGAACACTACGATTCCTGGAGGCTCGATCGACGTAGACCGGCTGAACTACCTCGTCCGCGCCAGTGGCGAATTCGAGGATCCAGCCGCGCTCAACAACCTTGTCGTCAAAACGCCTGAAGGGGGCGTGCCGATTTACGTACGGGACGTTGCTGACGTCGTCTTCGGGTACAAGGATCGTAGCACGTACGCCCGGCTCACGGTTTTTCAGCGCGAAGACGAGGAAGGCAGCCTGCTCAAACTCGATTCGCCTGAAGAGGGCCAAGTGGTGAGCCTGAACGTCAAGATGCGCTCGGGCGAAAACATCTTGGAAACGGTGGACGCCATCAACACGGAGCTGGCGAGTTTCCCGCTGCCGCGCGGCACGCAAGTCGAGATCACGGGTGACCAGAGCGAGGATGTCCGCACCCTGGTTTCTGACCTCGAAAACAACATCATCAGCGGCCTGATCTTCGTGATTCTGGTCCTGCTGTTCTTCCTCGGCGTGCGGAACGCGACCCTCGTGGGCTTGGCGATCCCGATGTCGATGTTCATCAGCTTCATCCTCTTCCAGGTCCTCGGCTACACGCTGAACTTCATCATTCTGTTCAGTCTGATCATCGCGCTCGGCATGCTCGTCGACAACGCGATCGTGATCGTCGAGAACATCTACCGCTTCAAGGAAGAAGGCTACGAGCGATGGGAAGCGGCACGGCTCGCCACGAAAGAAGTAGGCTCGGCCGTCGTGGCGTCCACGGCTACGACGGTGGCCGCATTTGCGCCCATGCTCTTCTGGCCGGGCATCATCGGTGAGTTCATGAGCTACATGCCGCTCACGCTCATCGTGACGCTAACGAGTTCGCTCTTCGTGGCGCTCATCATCAACCCGGTCATCACCGGCTACTTCGTACACGTCGAGGGTGAGGAAAAAGAAAAGCGTAGCCGCTTCGCGCGGAATCTGGGCTACGGTGCGGTAGGCGTCATCGCGCTGGTGGTTGGCCTCGCGAATCCGATTACGCTCGGTGTACTGGCCGTGGCTGCCGTCGTGTTGTACTTCCTGCACACCCGGGTCATGAAGCCGGCCGGCGACCGGTTCATGGAAAACGGCCTGCCCCGCATGGTAGGCGCCTACCGGGGCTTCCTCTCGTGGATGCTGGAGCGGGATTACGATTCGGTGCGCCGGCCCTTCCTGCGCAACACGCTCTCGCTGAGCCTTTTCACGATTGGCTTCGTGCTGTGTGCGGCCGGCGGGATCGTGTCAGCTCTGCTCGGGCCGACTTCAGGCTACGTACTGCTCGTTCCCGGAGGGGTCATGCTGGGCCTCGGGCTGATCGGCATCCTGTTGCACACCTTCGAGGCGATGCTGCTCGGGCGGATGAAGACGGTGATCGCCGGCATTGCGCTCGGTGCCACGGCCGGCCTGCTGCTCTTCGCCCTCAGCTTCGGCGACAAGCCGCTCGATCTGGAGATCATCATCGAGCTGCTGATCCTGCCGATCCTGCTCATCATTTTCGGCTTTATCGGCAAGGCCATCCTCGGCAACCGGGAGCGGTTGATTCTGACGGACAACCGGGCGCGGCTCATGAATGCCACACTCGGCACGCTCTTCTTCATCGCCTTCCTCTTTGCGATTGCCCCCACCGGCGTCGTCTTCTTCCCGGAAACCGACCCGAGCCGGATCATGGTGAAGGTCGAGGCCTCGCTCGGCACCAACCTGGACACGAGCAACGACATCGCAGCAGAAGCCAAACGGCGGATCGACGGGCTGATGGCGAAAGACCCGATGGTCGCGGCGAACATCAAGAACGTGCAGGTCGGCGTAGGCGTCGGTGGCGACATCCTGTTCGGCGGCGGTGCGGCCCGGCCCGAGAATTCCGAGATCGGCATCAACATGGTCGACTATTCGGACCGCGTCGAGCCGAGTATGAATACGCTACGCAAGATCCGAAACGAGCTCAGCGGCCTGCCCGGCGCGTTGATCGAGATCGATGTGATGCAGGAGGGCCCACCGACCGGAGCTCCCGTGAACATCGAGATCACTGGGGAGGACTTCACCGAGATCGTCCGCATCACGAATGAGATCACGACGATGTTGCAGCGCGCCTCCATGGCTGGTGAAGTGGCTGGCTTGGTCGATGTCAAGAACAACCTCAACTCGGGCCGGCCTGAGTTGAAGGTTCAAATCGACCGCGAACGCGCCGCTCGGTACGGCCTGAGCACCGCCCAGATCTCCCAGACGATCCGTACGGCCGTCAACGGTTTCGAGGCCAGTAAACTGCGCGACGGCGAGGACGAGTACGACATCACCGTCCGGCTCGAAGAAACCGACCGAGCCGACCTCAACAGTCTGCAAAACCTAACCATCCCCTACGAAGGCAGCCAAATCCCCCTCGTGGCCGTCGCTGACTTCGAGATCGGCAGCAGCCTCGGCTCGGTGACGAGGCTCGACCTGGACCGCGTGACGACGATCACAGGCTCGAACAGCCCTGACGTTGCCGGCCCAGCCGTGCTCGCCAACGTGCAGGGCTATCTGGCGGACTACGAAGCGAGCTTGCCCCCAGGCTACTCGCTGGCGTACACCGGCGAGAGCGAAGACCAGGCCGAGAGCTTCGGCTTCCTGACCTCCGCTCTTCTCGTGGGTGTGGCGCTGATCTTCATGATCATGGTTGCCCAATTCAACAGCGTGAGTGGCCCGTTCATCATCATGGTGGCCGTCGGGCTCAGCCTCATCGGCGTGCTCCTCGGGCTGATCTTGACGCGGACGCCGTTCGGGCTGATGACTTTCATCGGGATCATCTCGCTGGCCGGCATTGTGGTCAACAATGCCATCGTGCTCGTCGACTACATCATGCAATTGCGAGCGTCTGGCACGGAAAAACAAGAAGCCATCGTGCAGGGCGGAGCCACGCGTCTGCGCCCGGTTCTCCTGACGGCACTTACGACGATCCTCGGGCTCGTTCCCCTCACCTTCGGCATCAACGTCGACTTCATCGGGCTGATCACCGAGCTCAAACCGTCGTTCCAATTCGGCAGTGAGAACACCGAATTCTGGGGCCCGATGGGCACCGCGATCATCTCCGGCCTGACCTTCGCGACGTTCCTCACGCTCGTGATCGTCCCGGTGATGTACTCGCTCTTCGATTCGATCGGGACGCGGGTGGGCGCGCTGCTTCGAGGCAGAAGCGCCGAGCGGTCCAACGGCCAGCTCGTCGGTGACACGCTGACCACCGAAACAACCTAGCTGCCGTGCTAGGCTGGACTGTTCAGTTGCGGAGGCGTCGGTTTGGCGCCTCCGCAACCATTTCAGCCCACCGGTTCACGCCCCCGGCAGTAGCGACTGCCCAAAGGCCTTGACCGTGAAGACTGGGCAGGGAGCCAGTTGGACGATCTTCTCGGCGACGCTCCCGAGGACGAACCGGCGAATTCCTGTACGGCCGTGCGAGGCCATGACGATGAGGTCGGCATCCAAGTCTTTGGCGGCTTCTAGGATTCGGATGGCCGGGTTTCCATGGACGGCCAGAACGTGGAACGTCGGGTCGTCATTGGGGTCGAGGATCTCCGCTGCGATCTCACGCATTCCTTTCAGCGCCGCGTTTTCCCGCTTCTCAGCGAGATCCGGCGGCTCGGGCGGGACGTCGATTACGCCGTAGGCCGGCATGTGCTGCACGATGTGGAGCAGGTTCAACTCGGCCCGCCGATTATCGCGCAATTCCCGGGCGTGAGCCAGCGCCTTACGGGCGTGTGCCGAGAAATCGAGTGGCACCAGAATGCGCTTCGGAGCCGGCTCGGCATATTTGGCTGAGGAGCGCACGGTCAGCACAGGACAATCAGCGCGGCGCACTACGGATTCGGCCACGCTACCAATCAAGAGGTGATCGAGGCCCTGCCGTCCATGCGTCGCCATGACGATGAGATCGGCATTGATCTCTTCAGCGTACTTGAGGATGCCCTTATCGATCTGATCGGCTTTGCGCTCGGCTTCCACAAACCTGAAGGCGTTCCCCTTGGCCGACACCTCCGAGAGTGTGTCTTCGAAAGGGTGAAGCTTGGAGGCGCGTTCCTCGTCGGCGAGAACCGGGTAGAGGTCCTCGAACAGCGTCGAGACCGTGAGCAGATGAACGGTAGCCTTGTGCCGCTTGGCGTACCACGCGGCATGGCGAAGGGCGGCCTGCGCTTGCGGGGAATAGTCGTTGGGAACGAGGATGCTGCGGATGTTCAACATGGCGTCCTGGGGTTGATTGAACAGACGCCTCAAGCTCGCTATACCGATCGCCGGAAGATGCCAGTTCGGCCCGGTTTCCGGTGTAGGGGATTCCTTGGATCCTGCGAAGTGGCGAACAAAAACGGGGCGAGCGAAACCAGCAAACCCAGGATGGCCGTCCCTGTGCAAAGCACCGATCTGGCCTGCCGGCTCCATCTCGCCCCGGTTCCGTGCCCTCAGGGGGCATGTAGAAGAAGAGCAATACAGAGCCAGGATCTTGAATTAGGCTAAGTCTCGTTGCCAGAGACAACCGGCTGCCGGTGTAGGGGATTTCCCGAGCCGGCGCGGCAGGGATTTTCCAAGCGTGTTCATCTCTTGCAGACATCAAGCCCTCTGAATGAGTAGCTTAGAGGCTATTGCACACACCGTTTCGAGGCTGTCACAGCCTCTAGAGCCTGTATCTGGAACGCCCATCGGCAGCTTCCGTACAGCCGTTTCCCCTTTATCAAGCCGCATCCGGAATGGTCAGCCTTCTCGTCATTTATGTTGCACTCGCCCTCGGCGTCTCGTTCATGTGCTCGGTCATGGAGGCCGTGCTTCTGAGCATCACACCGGGGTTTCAAGCGGCGCTCTCCGAGAAAGGGGATCCGGTTGCCCCGAAACTGAAGGCGCTCAGGAAAGACATCGAGATGCCGCTGGGAGCCATCCTGACGCTGAACACGATTGCTCACACGGTAGGTGCGGCCGGCGCAGGAGCTGAGGCAGAGAAAGTCTTCGGGGGAGGCACGGCCACGGTCATCTTCGCTGGCGTGCTGACGCTCTTGATCCTTGTAGGCTCAGAGATCATCCCGAAAACCCTAGGCGCAAACAACTGGAAGAAGCTGACGCCGTCCGTTGTTGGCGTGCTCAGTTCCTGGCCGATGCGCATCCTCGGGAAGATCTCCCAGGGCATCACGAGGCTCTTCTTCAAAGAGAAGCCGGCGAGCCGGGTCAGCCGCGACGAGATCGGGGCTCTTGCCGAGTTAGGCCGGCAGCAAGGCGTGTTTGCCGAGAGCGAATCGGCCATTCTCCGCAGCTTGCTTCGCTTCGGGCAGATCAACGTCGAAGCCGTGATGACACCGCGGACGGTGGTGTTCGCACTGCCCTCGGAGACCAATGTCCAAGAAGCCGGCGAACGGATCGGCGAATCGCCGTTTGCCCGGATCCCGGTCTACGAAGACGGCAACCGCGACCATGTAGCCGGCTACGTGCTTCGCCGCGATGTCTTGCTCGAAGCGGCCCGCGACAACCACGACGAGCCGATCTCGAAATTTCAGCGCGAGCTCCCTGTGCTTCGCGAGACGGACTCGCTCCAGAAAGCCTTCGAGATGTTTCTCCGCCGGCGAGAGCAAATGGCCCTCGTCATCGACGAGTACGGCGGGATGGCCGGCGTCGTGACCCAGGAAGACGTCGTCGAAACGCTCTTGGGCCTAGAGATCGTAGACGAAGTCGATGCCCAGACGGATATGCAGAAGGTGGCCCGTCAGCAGTGGAAGAAGCGGGCGAAAGAACTGGGCATCGAACTCCCCGTCAGAGAAACGGACGAGGAAGCCGCCAAGCAACGCGACGCCGTGGCCCGGACAGGGATCACCGGAGGGCAAGCGCCGCAGGAGTGAGGGTGGGTGGCTGCGCCTTAGGCCGCAGAGGTCTTTGGGCACTTGTGGCGCTCGAAAGCGCAACGCTGCCGCACCGCTTCGCTTTCGAGCAGCAGTTCTTGCCGAAGACCTCTGCGGCCTGTAGCGCGCCGCGCTAATCGCGCGACATGAAGAGCTGCAGGATGTACCAGAACATCAGCGCGACGCTCGCGAAAAGCTGCACCGAAGCGCCGACGTAGCGGTCTTCCGGATAATGGTGCAGGATGTTCGAGGTGTCGTAGAGGATGGCACCGCCGGCGAAGGCGATCATCGCGACGGAGAAAAACGTACCGAGCTGGAAACCGAAGAGCACGGACCCGACGATGAGCAGCAGGGCCACGATGCCGGCCCATTTCAGCGCCGCACCCAGAAATGAGAAGTCTTTCCGCGTCCAGAACGCAATGGCCGTGAGCGCGCCAAAGCCGAGCAACGTCACGAAGCCGGCACTCGAAATGGCACCCGGCGCGTAGTACTCAGCCATCACTAGCAGCGGGACGAAGATGACGGCCTGCGCCAACACGGTTGCTCCCAATGCAGCGTATTGCGCCACGGTCGACGTGGCCTGATGGGCCGCGCGCGTGGCAAACCAGCTGACCAGCATGAAGCCGCCCAACACGAGCAGCCAGTTCACACCGAGCATCGCTTGAGCCATGGGGTAGGCCAAGCCCGATTGAAAGAAGAAGACCTCGATGGCAATGAAGCCGATGATCGCGATCAGCAGGTGCGCGTACGTCTTCGTGATGAAAGCCGCGCGTGCATCGACATCGAGAGCAGAAACGGGAAGGGTTGTTTGCATGAAGGTGGGTTGTTGGTTGACTGTGCCTTTCCACTGAAC
The DNA here is from genome assembly GCA_038749615.1 of Bacteroidota bacterium. Lineage (GTDB taxonomy): Bacteria > Bacteroidota > Rhodothermia > Rhodothermales > DATKEJ01 > JBCDHV01. The sequence continues at coordinate 4,837 of JBCDHV010000012.1, read as the reverse complement.
GCTGTGGCCCCTGCCTAGGTTCGGCATCGGATTCACCAAACCTTGCGCATATGCCCTCATGCCAGTGCCTAGCGTCTCGCTTGTTGCATCCCCCTCAGCATCGTTGCCCATGCGCTCGCTTTCCGATTTTCCCGACGCGCACCTGCGCATCTTCGACCGCCCTCCCGTGCCCGATGCCGGCACAGTCCGCTCCGTCTACCTCGTAGGGATCTGCGGGACGGGAATGGGCTCGCTAGCCGGCCTCTTCCAACAAGCTGGCTATGAGGTCTCAGGATCCGACAAGGGCATGTGGCCCCCCATGAGTACGCGGCTCAACGCCATGCAGATTCCCGTCCACGTCGGGTTCGACGCAGCGCACCTGAAGCCGGCTCCCGATCTGGTGATTGTCGGCAACGCCTGCACGCCGACGCATCCAGAGGCGGCTCATGCAAGGAACGCCGGCCTCGTGCAACAGTCGTTTCCGGAGGCGCTAGCGCATTTCTTCATTCGCGACCGTCGCAGCATCGTCGTGGCCGGCACGCATGGCAAGACCTCTACGACGGGGCTGCTCGCGCACGTGATGCGGCAAGCGGGGACGGACGCCGGATTTCTCGTCGGCGGCGTCTTGGTGGCCGATGATACGAGCTACCACACCGGCCCCACCGGCCGGCACTTCGTGGTGGAAGGCGACGAATACGACAGCGCTTATTTCGACAAGCGCCCGAAGTTTATGCACTACCGGCCTACCGTCGGGATCGTCACGTCGTTGGAGTTCGATCACGCAGACATTTACGCCGATCTCGATGAGTACCGAGAAGCGTTTCGCCGCTTTGCAGGGCTCGTGGGCGAGCACCTGGTGCTGTGTGCTGACCATCCGGACGTCGAGGCGCTCGCAGCATTCACGCCGGCCCGAGTCACCCGGTACGGATTTTCCAACGCGGCTGACGTGACGGCCAAGGCCATCGAACGCATCGACGGTGGGACGCAGTTCACGCTCGTGGTAGACGGGACTGAGCACGCGGGATTCGTCCTCCCGATGAGCGGCCGGCACAACCTGTCCAATGCTCTCGCCGTCTCGGCCGTTGCCTTGGCCGAAGGCCTCACTCCAGATCAACTCCGCGCCGGCTTGGCCTCCTTCCAGGGCATGAAGCGCCGGCAGGAGGTGCGCGGCATCGTCAACGACATCGTCGTCGTGGACGACTTCGCGCACCACCCCACCGCCGTCCGTGCCACGATCGAGGCGACGCGGGACCGCTGGCCCGGCCGGCGGTTGCTCGCCGTATTCGAGCCGCGGTCCAATTCGAGCCGGCGCAAGATGTTCGAGACGGAATATCCGGCGTCCTTTGCCGATGCAGACCTCGCGTTCCTGAGCAGTCCGCCCCTCCGCCACAACGACAGTGCCGACGACTTCATGAACGTCGACGCCGTTGCCGAGGCGATCACAGCCGGCGGCACCCGCACCTTCGTCGGGAGCAATGCCGACCAGGTCCTCGACGCCCTCGCCGACGCAACGGCCCCCGGCGATGTCGTTCTCATCATGAGCAACGGAGGCTTCGGCAACATCCACCAGCGGCTGCTGGATGTGTTGTAAGAACGCCGCAGCCGTGCCGAGTGGCTGAGCATGTGCCAAGCTCTCATGCAGCCACCCGGCACGTTCTGATCAAGCCGAGTAATCGAACAGGCCGGCTTCGAGTTCGAAATTGTGCTCGATCTCGATCAGCTGCGTGGTACTCGATTGGCGTGCAGACTTGAACTTCGTCATTTCAGGATAGGTCACGCCATCGACCGTCGTGAAGGCTTCGTACGTGAGGGTAGCTTCCGTGGATGGCGTGTAGCGCTGGACCGGAAGGTGGGTGTCCTGAGCGATGAAGTGAACCTGCACGTCTTCAGGGTCATCGACGCGGGTGGTGCGCAGTACGAAGACGGGCTGGCCGCTCAGCGTCGAGTCAGGAAGGCGAGCCACGTCAAACCCGCCATCGCGGAACGCTGATAGTTCTTGGGAACGGTTCAGAAGCCGCTCTCGCATAGGATCGCCGGCTTCGAGATACCCATCATGCCTGGGGTTCTTCATCCAGACGCGCTCCCCGTCGAATCCAGTGGTCGACGAGCTTCCGCCTTGCTCAGTGACGTTCAGAAACCGCCCGGTCTCCTTGTCCTCAGTCCGAGTCGCCAGAACTTCGAGACCGAACGTCTCGATGGTGAGCAGACTCACCTTTCGGACGGCGGTGATGCCGTCTATGGCTTCTTGCCCCCCCATCGCCTCGACGTGGGCTTCGAGAATGGGGAGTGCTTCCGGATCGATCTGAGCTCCTTCTTGGGTGTTGGTGGTGTCTTGGGCGTTTGCCGGCAAGAACGAGATACATGCTGCGGCGAGCATGAACATAACCGTGCGCATAGTGCTTGGATTTGAGTGATACGGTGTTGAGATGGGAAAACCGCTTCTCACAGGTTCTCCCCCGCACGTTTTGCCAAGCCGGTACGGTGAGTTCACGCCATGCGTGAACCTTTTGATAGGAGCGTCCACGGCGCTCCCGGTCGGCTCCCCCTACGCCGGGGGGACGGCCGACCGGGATGAGCAGACCCTAGACTCTCTACGTTTGAACAGCTATTCCTGATACTCGAACAGGTCCGCTTCTAGTTCGACGTTGTGTTCGAGTTCGAGCGTTTGCGTCGTGCTGGACTGCTGCTCGGACGAATAGCTCGTCAGCTCCGGATAAGTTATCCCGTCGACGGTCATGAACGACTCGTACGTGAGCGTAGCCTCCGAGGAGGGCGTGTAGCGCTGGACAGGAAGATGGGTGTCCTGAGCCAGGAAGTAGATCTGGACATCTTCTGGATCACCAACGCGGGTGATGCGAAGCACATGGACTGGCTGTTCGGCTAGCGTCGAATCCGGAAGGCGCGTTACATGGAAGCCCCCGTCAGCAAACTCTGTCAGCCGCATTTGGCCTCTCAGGAGCCGCTCGTAGTTGGGATCGTCTTCTTCGAGGTAGCCGTTTGTACTCGGGTTCTTCATCCAGACACGCTCGCCGTCGAACCCGGTCCCTGACGAGAAGTCTCCTTGCTGAGTCAGGTTTAGGAACCGGCCCGTTTCCTTGTCCTCAGTCCGAGTCGCCAGAACTTCGATGCCGTAGGTCTCAACTGTGATGAGACTCACTCTGTACAGAGAGACGATGCTGTCGTGCGCGTCCTGACCGCCCATCGCTTCAAGGTGGGCTTCGAGAATGGGAAGGGCCTCGGGATCAATCTGGGCCGATTCTTGGGTGTTGGTGGTGTCTTGGGCGTTTGCCGGCAAGAACAGGAGACATGCTGCAGCCAGCATGAGGGTAACCGTGCGCATAGTGCCTGGGTTTGAGTGAAACGGTATGGGAGATGGAAAACGCTCTAACAGTTTTCCTTCGTACACTCGGCCAAGCTGGTACGGAAGATTCACGGCCTAGATGAACCTTCAGAGAGCATGCAGGATGCCTCGTCTGCGGCTACGTCAGTGAACAGACAAGGTTCTGTGAGATCGAGCTCAGATCATCACGCCCGGTCAGTTCGGATACTCGAACGCATCAGAATCGAGCTCGATGTTGTGTTCAATCTCGATCAACTGTGTGGTGCCTGATTGCCGAGGCGTTTGGCGCTCGGTCGTTTCAGGATATACGAGACCATCGATGGTGACGAACGAGAGATACGTGAGTGTGATGTCGCTTGCCGGCGTGTAGCGCTGAACAGGCAGGTGGGTCTCCTGGTCGATGAAGTGCAGGTTTACGTCGTTTGGATCGCTCACGCGTGTTGAGCGCAGCACGTACACCGGCGTTTGGCTCAGGGTGGAGTCCGGCAGGCGTGTGAAGTGAACATCGCCCTGGTGATAGTTTGCAAGATTCAGCCTCGGTCTCAGGAGCCGCTGGGCAACAGGGTCATCAGGCTCCAGGTAGCCATCTTGATTCGAGTTGATCACCCACACCTGTTCTCCATCAAATCCGGTGTTCGACAGGCTGTTGCCGAACTGAGTAAAGTTGACAAAACGCCCAGTCTCTCGGTCTTCCGTGCGCGTGGCAATCACATCGAAGCCGGCGAACGTTGTCTGAGTCACCGTCCGGATGGTCTTTATCTCGTCCAAGGCTGCACGCCCTCCCAGAGCCTCGACGTGAGCAGAAAGAATGGGAAGCGCTTCGGGATCGAGTTCGGCCTCCTGCGCTTGGGCCTGAGTGAACGAGAGCCCGAGCAGGAGAATAGACAGGGTAAAAGTTCGCATGCGTATGAAGTTGTATTGAGCAAGACCATCTGCCGAGCGTCTGCCGAGACATCAGGGCATGTGAGACAGGCCGAGCAGCACGCTCCCCCACTCACTCGACCATGCGCACGGCCAGCGCTTCGAACAATGCATCGACACCTTGGCCTGTGATGGCACTCGTGAGCAATGCAGGCGCATCGTAAGCATGCCCTAGTGCGGTGACATCGACCTCGGGGACCCGGCACTCCGGAGAGTCGGCCTTGTTGCCGGCAAAGGCTAGTACGGCGTCTGGATAAGCCGAGCGTAACGCCGGGATGTGGTAAACGAGGGCGCTGACCGTCTCAGGGCGTGTGAGATCGCAGACAAGCAGGATGCCGGCAGCGCCGCGGTATAGCTTTTTGACGTTGGCGTCGAGCGACTCCCCTCCGGGCTCGTCCCAAATGGCTAGATCGATGCCGTCAGTTCCAGGCCTCTCGATCAGGCGATGGGCCACGAGCAGGCCCTGTGCTCCGGAATCCGGTGCTCCGTAGACGAACGTCTGCAAGAGGCTCGTCTTGCCCACACCCGGCGCGCCGGCGATGCAGACTTTTTTGCGGATGGGTGCCATCTAGTCGGGATGGGTGAAGTAAAACGGCT
>JBCDHV010000011.1:0-20929 GCA_038749615.1 Bacteroidota bacterium | reverse complement strand
CTTCCTTCTCCCCTGCCTCCACCACCGCCCCCGCCTGATGCGCCCTGACGGTATTCGACAGCAACGATGGCGCATTTCGGCTACCGCGCTGATCGCCGGCCTGTGCGTGCTCGCGTGGACGCCGGCGCATGCCCAGGTGTCGGTGCAAGCAAGCGCTGGCGGAGAAGCGTTTCAGATTGAAGAGGCTGCGTTCACTGGGGCCGGACTCAACGTGGACGGCCGGTTCGCTCGGGGCCCGATATCGGCGAGGGTACAGGCTGGCTTCAACCGATGGGTGCAGGATGGACGTTCGATCAGCACGCCGATGGTGGAGGCCGGCATCTCGGGTCGGTTTCGGACAGTGGAGGCGTTTGTGTCTGGGCGTTTGGCCGGCGTTTCGCCGCAAAACGAGACGGAGTTATTGCTGACCAGCGTGAGTTTGGATCCGGCGTTTGCTTCGCGCTGGCCTGTTCTGCCGTGGTCTGAAGTTAGTTCTGGGCTTCGATGGGCGTGGCCGGCGTCGGAGCGGCTGGCGCTTTCCCTGGGCGGGGTCGGCCGGTTGCCCTTCGCGTTCGATGCGTTGCCGGACGAGCGCTACCAGCCAGCAGCTGCGTTCTCCCTGGACGCCGGCCTCACGGCACAGCACACCGAACGGGCCTTCACCAACGTCGATATCTCAGTCACGCTATTCGGGACAGCCAACCTGAACGACGAGCCGTTTGCCTCACCGGCCCCACGGCTAACTATCCAACTCGAACACAGACGCCCCATTGCCGGCGCACCCACGACAGCCACACTCGCCGCATCAGCCGGCGGTGATCCCGAAGCCGAAGGGGCCATTGAGGACCCGGCGTTGTTTAGCGGACCGTACGTCCGGCTGCGTGTTCAACGGCTCCAGCCTCTCGGGCGCTTCCCGGTCTCGCTGTACGCCGGTGCGCGCGTGACCGGCAGCACCAACCGGCCGTTTTCATCCCTACGCGTACTGGAAGCCGGCGTTCGGCCGTGCTTTGGGACCGTTTGTGTGGATGTGCATGCCGAGGGAGGATCTGTCCAGGCTGTGGAGGCTCAGTCGCAGGGATGGCTGAGCATCCGCGGAGGCGTGCAGATTCAGGTTCCGATCCGATGAACCATAGGCTATATTTTGAGCTCACCACTTCCACCACTACCCGGATGAACCCCATGAAAGCCCTGCGCCTCGTTCTGCTGCTCGCGATCGTCTCCACCACAGCCGGCTGCTACCACGCCAAGATCTCGACAGGTAAAGCGCCTAGCGCAGTCGTGATCGACAAGCCCTTCGCGAATGGTTGGATTCTTGGGCTCGTCCCACCAGATCCCGTCGAGGTAATGGAGGAGTGCCCCAACGGTGTCTCGATGGTCGAGACGAAGTTGAGCTTTGTCAACCAACTCGTTGCAAACCTCACCTTTGGCATTTACACCCCGATGCACATCACGGTGACCTGCGCGGCGGAGTAGGCTCCAGCCCTTGACGGCGAATCCGTCCTGCAACAATCGCGAGTACAGCCAAGCACAGCGCCCCCATCAGCGTTTGTGAGATCGTCACGGCCGGCACGTCGAACCGTCCCTCGATCATCCTCGTGGCAAACGCTCGCCACCCGCGTTGCGTGGATGCGATACCAAGCACGGAGAGGAACGCAAGCCCCCAAAGCAGCAACCGGCTTTGGCTCCATCGCTGGTGCGCTCGTTCGAGTGCCAGAATCAGGATGCCGAAGCCGGCGGGAATCAACGCGGTCCAACTGACCCGGCCCGATAACTCGTAGCCGGCTACGCCGGTCACCACGAGTCCTCCCACGATGAACAGCATCGCCGTGCCATGAGTTGGCCGAGCGCTGTTCACCGGACCACAGCGATTTTCCCAACGGCCGTTCCCTCGCCGTTGAGCCCCTCGGCGATTACGAGGTAAACGCCGGATGGGACCAGCTCGCCAGCAAGGTCGCGTGCGTTCCACCGGGCACGTCCGCCCTGAGCGTCGAACTCCGCGATGAGCCGGCCGTCGGGGGTTAGTACGCGGACGATGGTCTGCTCCACGAGGCCCTCGACGAAGATGTCTGGCGCCTCACCGTTGACGATGAGCACTGGATTCGGAAAGACATCCAGATCGTCCGCTTCTTCGGCGGCTCGGACGGCATCGCCCTGCACGCTCACCATGCCACGGTCCGTGGCGAAGTACACGCGGCCCGTCCCATCATCGACCGCCACGGCCACCACGTTGTCGCTGAGGAGCGGGCTGTTCGTGGCCGTGTAGCGCGTTAGAACGCTGTCGCCTTCGCTGCTGAGGAGCCATGCGCCATTCTGGGAGGCCACCCACTTGCGGTCCGCCGGGTCGACGGCGATGTCGTTGATGGCCACGTCGCGCAAGACGAAATCGCGCACGCCGTCAATCGTCCCAATAGGCCATTGGGCTTGAAACGAGCCGGCGTTGTCGGAAATGACATCTTGAGGGAAAAAGTAATACGCGATCCCTCGGTCGGTGCCGATCCAGACCCAACCTTTCCGGTCTTGTGCCCACGCCCGGACGCCCGGATTGGGAAGGCCTTGCCCATTGGAGCCTTGGCCGCGGAGGTATTTGACGCGGTCGTCCGTGCGGTCCGTGGGCGTGCCGGCAGTGTCCCAAACGATGAGCCCTGTGCCGGTGCTGGGGACAGGAAGCAGCCACTTTTGGCCGAAGGTGTCGACGTAGATCTGATCGTACCGGTCGAGGCTCGCTGGAATGCCATCGCCACGGATGGCCGGCAGCGAGGTCCACGTGCCATCAGGCGAGCGGATCGCCATCGGGCGCGGGGTAATCTCGTTACTCACGTAGAGCGTGCCGTCTGCGTCACTGGCAATGCCACGCACGATCACGAAGTCGGTGGCGTTCCCAGCCGGCAGAAGCGACGAGTTCTGCGGATCATAGGTGACGACTTCTCCTTCAGGCGTCACTTGAGCCAATCCTTCCCCTTGCGATCCGGCCCATACGTTTCCATCCGGCCCGACGTGGATGGAGGCGAACCCATCCCGGCCCAAAAGCGCCGGCTCGAACCGCCCGGCATACGTCGTCCACTCCGCACCATCGAAGGCATAGAATCCCGTTCCTGGCCCCGGTGCGCCGGCCACCCAGAGCAAGCCGTTCGCATCAAAAACCAGATCGGAGAACAAGCTGAAGAACGGCCCTTCCGGCACGACGGCCTGCTCGCCTGTCACGTCTCCGGCCGGCGCGTCAGGCAACCGAAGCAGGCCCTCAACACGGTCGCCGAGCCACAACGCGCCGTCTGGGCCCTCGACGAGCCGCAGCGGCCGATCGTACGGCACGGTCTGCGTGTTCACACTGAGCGTCACGTCGATTCGGCCAGCGGGCGTGCCGGCCGCCGGACTATCCAGAGAACCGAGAGAAAACGCCTTCGTCGCGTAGAGCCGGCCGGCTTGCTCCACGAAATCCAAGACGCCGTTTCCGCTGATGCCAGATGGCTGCCACGTTCCGTCGGCTTGCTGCACGAACGCGTCCGTCGCCGTGCCGGCTACGATACTGCCCTCGAAAAAGGCGAGGGCAAACACGTCGTTTGCGGCTTCGCCCGCTGCCAACGTCTCCACGGTCCACTCGGTAGGCTCGCGCAAGTTGACGCTGGAGAGCGGCGCATGGGCGAGTCCGGCGGCGGTCGCTACCCACAGCGTCGGGCCAGCGGGGCCCGGTGCGATCAACACGTCGCGTACGGGCGTTGCCGGCGGCACGGATCCAAAGACAGTCAGTGCATCGCGCACTTCCCCGCGTTCCGTGTCGAAGAGCACCAAGCCGAACTCCGTGCCGGCCATCAGCGTGTCGCCAAAGATCCGGAGCCGGTTGATGCCCCGGTCGGCAAACTGATCGGCGCGGGCGATATCCAGAAACGAGTTCACGGCCCCTGACGCCGGGTCGAGCGCGTCCAGCACACCGTCGCGATACCCGATCCACACACGTCCGGCCGCACTCACAGCGATGGCCGCCGCATCCACACTCGAAAGACCTTGGGACGTCGTGTAGCGCGAGATCTCGCCGCTCGCCGGCGCAAAACTGAAGACGCCCCCCGAGGTAGCCGTCCACACGGCTTCGTTCGACGCGGCCAGATCGGTCACCGAGCGAAACGGCGTGTGCACACGCCAATCCTGCGCGATGGCCTGAGGGCCGAGTAGCCCGGACAGCAAAAGGCCTGTCAGGCAGACCAGAAGAGACAGCGTTTTGATCATCCAGCCGATTCAATCTGGCGTAACAAGCTGACCATTTCGATGGCGGCAGCCGCGGCCTCGCCGCCCTTATTGCCGGCCTTGGTGCCGGCCCGCTCAATGGCTTGCTCGATGGTGTCCGTGGTGATGACGCCCAGGATGCACGGCACGCCCGTCGAATCTGCGACGGCGGCCACGCCGCTTCCGACACCGCCGGCTACGAGATCGTAGTGCGACGTGGCACCTCGGATGACAGCTCCCAAGCAAATAACCGCATCGAAACGCCCGGTCTCCGCCATTTTGCGTGCAACGAGCGGGATTTCGAAGGCCCCGGGGCACCAGGCCACGACGGCCTCGTCCGGATCGCCTCCGTGCCGGCGCAGCACGTCGAGTGCGCCGTGGAGAAGCCGGTCCGTGATGAACTCGTTGAAGCGGCTGACTACGATGCCGAAGGACATGTTGCCAGCAACGAGTTGGCCGTGGAGGGTGGGCATGCGTCCGTGGGTTGATGTATGACGTGGGCAGAAAGGGCGTGCGAAGGTGAACTCGCCGGGCAGCTACGCGTTGAGCGCGGCGTGTGATCCGGTTGCATGATGGCCGGCACGTTCATACCCCTCGTTCTCCGCCCCTCCACCCATGAACCGACTCTGGAGCCCGTGGCGCTCGCAGCATGTGACGGCGTTCAACGCCGCGCATCAGCCGGCCTCGGGCCAGCACATTTCGGACCCGCACGCATCGGACCCGCACGCAGTGGAGGATACCGATTCGCGTAGTGTCTTCTCACGAATGGCCGAGGAAGACCGCGATGCCGACAACCTGATCGTCTGGCGCGGCGCTCAGGTCTTCGTCGTGATGAATTTATACCCTTACAATAACGGGCACCTACTCATCGTCCCCTACCGCCAGGTCGCTACCTACGCCGCGCTCACCCCGGCCGAACGTCACGCCATCGCCGACGCGACGGACCTCTGCATGCGCTGGCTCACCGATGCGCTCCACCCGGAAGGCTTCAACGTCGGGATGAACGAAGGCACGGCCGGAGGTGCCGGCATCCCAGACCACCTGCACGTCCACGTCCTCCCCCGCTGGGCCGGCGACACCAACTTCATGCCCACCCTCGCGGACGTAAAAGTCATCCCGGAGGCCATGCAGGTCACGTATCAGAAACTCCTGGATGCGGTAGCCAAGGAAGTCTAGCCCATGCCGACCCGCTCGTTTCCGGAAGCCGGATAGGCCGATGGCACGGTGCCGTAGGTTTTGCGGAATTGCCGAGCAAAGTGCTCGGCGTCGCGGTACCCGACGGCGTAGGCGATTTCGGCGACAGTGCCGGCCTCTTGCTCCAACAGTTGGGCCGCCCGGGCGAGACGCAGTTGCCTCAGGTAGACGCCAGGCGCGGTGTCGAGCGCGTCGCGCAGCCGGCGGGCGAGTTGCCGGCGGCTGAGACCGACTTCCCCTGCGAGGGCATCGACGCCAAACGATGGACTGCCCAGCCCTTCCTCCGCTACCGTCCTGACGCGCTCGAGGAAAACAGCTTCGGCGGAGGACACCACGACGCTGCTCGGGCCCACCACGACTTCGTCCGAATACCGCTCGCGTAACTGCTTGCGCGTCGAGATAAAGTTGCCGAGGCGGGCGCGGAGTTCGTCGGGCGAAAACGGCTTGGTGAGGTAATCGTCGGCACCGGCTTCCAGGCCGGCGAGGGTGCTCTGTTCGTCGGCCCAAGCTGAGAGGAGGACGATGGGCACATCGGAGAAACTGGGATCGGCGCGGAGGGTTCGGGTTAGGGCAACGCCGTCGAGTTCGGGCATCATGACATCGGACAGAACCAGGTCGGGCCGCTCCGCCCGAACGGCGGCCAAGCCGGCTGCACCGTTCTCGGCTTCCACGACGCGGTAGCGGTCAGCCAAGTGGCTGCGGATGAAGTTCCGAAGGCCTGCGTGATCTTCGACGATCAGCACCAGGGGCCGGCGGTCTTCTGAGGGTGCCGGCTCGGGAGCATCCCGCACCTCCTCACGGATTGGGCCCTGCGCGGACGCTGAAAGCTGTTCGGGACGGGGCACTCCGTCGCCAGCCTCCACCGCTTCACCGCGTGGCAACTCGACCGTGAAACACGTTCCAAATCCAACCGAACTCTCGACACGGATCGTGCCGGCATGCAATTCGACGATCTCTTTGGCGAGTGCAAGCCCGATACCCGTTCCGCCGTGCGTTCGCGTCGTGCTGCCGTCGGCCTGCCGGAAGCGGTCGAACACAAACGGCAGCGCCTCGGTGTGAATGCCGGTGCCCGTGTCCTCGACGGTGAGGCTGGCCACTTCTCCCGCAACGCCGACACTCACACGGATTTTCCCTCCCCGCTCCGTGAACGCGAGGGCATTGGCGATGAGATTGGTCAGCACCGTCTCGATTTGCTGAGCATCGACTTCAACCATCAACATGGGCGTGCCCGCATCGAAGAGCAACCCGATGCCCTTGCGTTCGGCAGCGCCGGCGAACGTGGCCGTGACGCCACGGGCAAGAGCGACCAGATCGGTTCGTTGGCGATTCAGCTCCAGGGCACCGGCTTCGAGCTTGGCCAGATCGAGCAGTTGGTTGATGAGTTCCAGAAGCCGGCGGGCACTCTGCTGCATGGCCGGCAGTTGCCCGGCGAGTGGCTCCGGGACCGCAGCCTCCCGTGCGAGGGCATCCTCGATGGGGCCGAGCAAAATCGTCAGCGGGGTGCGGAATTCGTGGCTGAGGTTTGCGAACAGCCGGGTCTTGAGCCGGTCGAGTTCTTCGAGACGGTGCGCCTGTTCCTCCACCTCCGCCTTGCTCGCACGCAGCTCGTGCGTCCGGGCAGCGACCCGCTCCTCCAGGTCATTGGCATACGAACGAAGCTCCTCCTCGGCATCCCGTAGCGACGCCGTCATGGCGTTGAAGCCGGCGCTGAGCCGGCCGACTTCGTCGCGTACCCTCACGGGCACGGTCACGTCGCGCTCGCCGGCATTGACGCGCCGAACCCCGTCGAGCAGCCGCTCGATGGGCCGGACCAGACTCCCCTGCAGCGCCAGCGGAAAGGCTACGAGCGCAAAGACGACCGCGACGATCATCAGCACGAGGAGCGGCAACATCGCCTCGTGGAAGTCGGCGAGGGCCGCCGGCGTCGGCACACCGTTGACGACGTTCGGGTTGTCTGGCGGAGCCGAGAGCACGGCAGCCATGCCAATCAAGGCGAGAACCATCGCGAGGGCTAATCCTGCGAATTTGACCCGTAGCGATGTCGGTTCGGGGGCGTGCTCGATGTAGATGGCGACGCGCGCATAGTGGATCGCGAACACCGCCGGCAGGATACCAAAGACCCACACCGTGTCGGACACCAGTTGGGTCACATCGGTGACATTGACCACGATGATGGCGACGAGCAGGACGGCGTCGGCCAGGCAAACGGCCGCGAAGGCGGCGTAGGCGCGCGACGCCCGGTCGTTTCCGTTGGCCCGAGCCTGTTGGCGTTTTCGAAGGAGGACCACAACCGCCCAGGCGTCCGCTGCGAGCCACGCAAAACTGTAGGTCGCCATGAGCAGGTCTCGGCCGCTGCTGGATTGGCCGCGTGCGGCAAACGCGAGAATGCCGGCTGCGGCCACAGCGCACCCGGCCGTGATCAGTGCGCCCCGTGTCTCGCGGGGATACGGGACCTCCAAGAAGCGATACGCAAACTGAACGAGGGCCCCGAGGGCTGCTACGACGATGACGACCTCCGCAGACTTGACCGCCCATAACGCCGTCTCCGATAGCGGGTAAAACGACGCCTCGATTCCTCGGCATAGGTAGAGCCCGACCGTGCCGGCGGTGAACCCGGCCAACCAGCGTGGGGCTCCTGCGCCGCGTGGTACACGCACGAGATAAGCCGTGAGCGCCCCGTTGAGAATCACGAGGGCCAGTACGCGAATCGATTCGGGCGAGAGGAAGAGGTGCATCTGAGCCGGCGTTGGCTAGAGAGTAGGCCTCATCGTAAAAAACGCCAACTCCGCCCCTCGTTGCGAGGGCGGAATCGGCATTTCGAAGCGGGCTGGGCTAGCGGCGGCTGGCCTGCACAGTGGCGATGGCCACGTCTGGCGTGCCATCATCCGGCTTGGCGTCCGTCTTGACACGGAGGCCATCCGCATTCAAACGAACCGTGTTGCGAAGCTCGCCGGTTTGCGAGGCGTCGTCTGGGTTTGTGCTCTGCCATGACATCACGAGGGCATCGCCTTCGAAATACAACCGGCCCCGGTTCGAGTCGCCCGACCCTCGGACGGCCGTCTGAGCGCCGGCATCGCGGCTATCGAACCGGTGAATGACGTAAGCATCGTTGGCGTGGTCGTACGCAGCGATGAACCGGAGATAGACCTGTTCCTCAGCACCATCCCCCCGCATGGTCATAGTCCAATCCCACTGCTGGAAATGACCACCAAGGATGGGTGAAACCGTGAGAGCGCCATCGAAACTCCCTTCCTCGATCAGGGCGATGCCGTCCAGAGAATAGGTGCCTTCGTACTGAGCGAGGCGGTCCATGGCGGACGTATGAGACTGGGCTTGCGCACCAGCCGTCGAGCATAGAAGGACGGCTAGGAAAACGAGAAAACGGAACATGACAGTGGGGGTTGAGAGCGTCTAGAGACAGAGGCACGGCCGAAGCCGGTGCGTTGACGGTTCTAGACTACCCCACGGCCCCCCAGCCAGTCAGGACGACCTACCTGGCAGATTGGGCAAGTCCAATTTCTCAGGGTAGCGTGTCACGTTTCGCTGGGTCACGTTTTGCTGGGTCACGTTCTCGGCTGGCACGTTTCTCAGTGCCGCAGCCTCCAGTGGGCTCAGCCGGCTTCCACATCCCCGACGAGCGCCGGTGCGACGCCCTCGAGTGCCCGAGACATGTAGTGCGTCACAGTGTCCTCGGTGACATCGAGGATGAAAGCAATCTCGCGATACGAGAAGCCCTCGGTGGAGTGCAGGAGGAAAATGAAGCGCGATTTCGGGTCGAGCTTCTGCAGGGCCTGCACGAGCGGATACGTGTTCGGTGTGTTGTTCTTGATCGACTCGATCGGGTCCACGTCCGGGGCTACGCGGCGCGACGTCGTGTAGACTTCTCTGAGCAAGACGAGGTCGAGAGGCTGGAAAACATCGAGGGTTTCCTTGTTCTCCCACATCTGCCGCATCACAGTCAGCACGACTGCCTCGGCCTTCTCTTCATCGCCCGTGAGCCGGTAAGCCAGGGCGTAGAGGCGGACGAACTCGGACTTGTAGAGCCGTTTCAGAGCGTGACCGTCTCCTTTTCGGATGCGTTCAACAGCGTTCGGGTCTTGCATGGAGGATGCGATCTGAGGAGGAAATGCGGGGCCAGATGCATGGCCGGGCAGGTAGGTGGAAGCCGGAAAGTAGCAACTCGCGTCCATTTGCGCTGCGTACACGTTTCCCGCCTGCGGCGTTCTCGGCTGAAATTCGTGAGAGATCGCCGGCACTTCGTCTAATTTTCCCGTTCCCGCTCATCCTCATCCAGGGGCCGGCTCGTACCAACTCCCTTTCCCCGAGCTGCTCCCGGCACCTTCCCTATGCCCGATTCCACGCCCACTCCGGCCTCGCCGTCTAACCCGCCTGCCTTTTCGGTTGGCCGGCTGATCGGCTCGGTGGTGCTCAGTGTGTTCGTGCTCGCCGGCATCGCGTGGTGGACGTACGAGCCCGGAATGCTCGAGGTGTTCAAGACCTCTCTCAACGGGGGCATCTTGGCGCTTGCTTTCGCGGCCCTCGGGCTACGGCTGCTGCTGAGTGCCGGGCGCATCGCGTACGTGTCTCACGGGACGATTGGCATGCGGCACGCGCTGCGTGGACAATTGCTTTGGGAATTTGCCTCCAGCGTCACGCCTTCCGTGATTGGGGGCGGGCCAGTCGCAGCGTTTTTTATCGCCCGGGATGCCAAACTCTCCATCGGCGATGTAACGGCCATCATGCTCTTCGCGATGTTGCTGGACCAGTTCTGGTTCGCCATCGCCATCATCGGCCTCTTCACGGCGTCGTTTTTCATCGATGTCTATCCCGATGGCATGGGGACCCTCGGAGCCGGCGCCTTCGTGCTGTACTTCACGGTGATCTTGGTGTGGGCGGCGGTCTTTGGCTACGCGACGCTCTTGCGTCCGGATCTGGTGCAACGCTTGGCCGAGTGGGTGTTCGGATTGCGCCCCCTGCGCCGGTTCAAGGAGCGCGCGCAGCGAGGTATGGCTGCCTGGGAAGAGCGGGCCAAAATCATCCGGTCGCAACCGCTGGGCTTCTTCGCCACGGCCGTTTCGATGGCCTCAGGCGTCTGGATCATCCGGTATGCCGAACTGCTGCTCGTAGCCCTCGCCGTCTACCCTACCCTCGACGCCTTGACCTTCTACGTCCGCTCGGCCGCGATGATGCTCGGGGCGCTGATCCTACCTACCCCAGGCGGGGCCGGCGGCATCGAAGGGCTGTACGCGCTGTTTCTGGGCCCGCTGATGCCGGCCGCGCTGCTGGTGCCTACGCTGATTCTGTGGCGCTTGCTGACCTACTACCTGATCATCGCCGCCGGCAGTGTATTGTCAGCCCTGGTCATGAGCCGGCAACGCGGGTAAAGGCCCGTTCGGGTCAGGCGTGGCCGGCCGCATAGTGGGTGTTGGTTGGGCGGGTGTTGGTTAGGCGGTCGTTGGGCAACGGGCTGTTCACTGAATGCATCCCGGTCCCTCAACCCCTTCACCCTGCCCCCTTCCCCCAAACCCTTCACCTTGCTCCCTTCCCCCTTAATCCTTCACCCCCCGAGCGCCAACACCGTCCCACGCAGACGCGGCCCAAAAAGCCCACTGCGAGCGCGTCTGCCCCCTGATTGAAACCTGCCCGTCGTATTATCTTAGCCGCACCACGAGTCCTTTCCCTCCTGAGACCACCACACTCCACCTTGAAAACCGGCCAGATCCACGCGCACCGCCTCGATGCGATCGAGCGCTTCGATTTTCGGGACCTCCACCCGAGGCTAAAATTTGGGACGGCAAGTGACCGCTACGGTGGGTGGATCGGGCAGATTTATGCCGAAGGCCGATACCCGGTCTCGACGCGTAAGCGCAAAGTCGGTGGCTCATCACTCGAGGAGCGCACGCTGCCCGTCGAGTCCGTCGCTGAGTATTTCGAACACTTTTCCATCCTCGAAATCGACTTTACGTACTACCGCCCGTTGTTGGACGCGGAGAACATGCCGGCACCGAACTACCACGTGCTGGCTCAATACGCTGAGCATGCACCGCCGGCCGCACGGTTTCTGCTGAAGGCCCCTCAGCAGTTCACGTCGCCCGTGCTGCGCCGGAGCAGCGGAGGCCGCGTCGAACACGTGCCGAACGATCTCTGCCTCGACATCGATGCGTACGTCACGACGTTCCTCGAACCCGCGGCCGATCTTCTCGGGGAACGTCTGGCCGGCGTCATCTTCGAACAACCCTACCAGCGCGTCAGCGATACGCCACCGACGGACATGCACATCGGGGAGTTGGACATCTTCTTCAGCGAAGTGCCCGACCTGACGCAGACGCACCTCGAAGTGCGCTCGCCGCATCTCCTGACGCCCCCGTTCTTCGACTGGCTCGACACCGTCGGACTAGGCTTCACGTTCAGCCATTGGACGTGGCTCCCTCCGATCATCGACCAGTGGAAGAAAACCGGAGGCCGTTTCACGGCGGCTAACCGAACAGCGGTCATTCGGCTGCTGACCCCACTGCGCATGAGCTACGAAGAGAGCTTCCGCTTGGCCTTCCCCTTCGAAGCGCCGACACCTGAACTCGCCGGCACGCCGGAAGCCAAACGGATGATCGACGAGACGACGGCTCTGGCCTACCAAGCGCTCGACCAGGAGGTCACGCTGAACGTCATCACCAACAACCGCGCCTTCGGCAACTCGCCGGCCTTGACCCAAGCCATCGCTCACCGATTCCTCGATTTCGCGGACCGGAAAAACGCCTACGGATAACGCCTCACCCTCGAAATCCACCGCCCGGAATGGATCTTCTTCGCAACCAATCGCCAACCCCGTATGCCGCATCCCCGCAACCAATCGCCAACCCCGTAGAGACGTTGCATGCAACGTCTCTACAGGTTTGCGCCTTCGTTCAAGGATGATCCATTCCGGGATGCGCCGGCGTTCGGACATGAAGCGTTCCGGGATGCGGCCTCATTTGAGAACGAAGCATCTCCGGCCATTCATTAACCCTCATTCCAATGCCCGCCCCTACACCCATCTCTGACCCCCCGCCGGCTGCCGATCATCGTTTGCCAACGATTTGGGAGGCGCTGATCCCCGTCGTTTTGCTGATTGCTATGCTGACGGCGTCGGTCATCTTGTTCGGGTACGATTCGTCGTACGGGCCGAACCAGATCGCGCTCATTCTCGCCGGCGGAGTAGCGGCGATCGTCGGCATCCGGCTGGGGTTCTCCTGGAAGGAGATTCGGAACGGGATGGTGCGCGGGGTGTCGCTTGCCATGGGGGCGATTTTCATTCTGCTGGTCGTGGGCTCGCTGATCGGGACGTGGATTCTCGCCGGCATCGTCCCGACCATGATTGCCTACGGCCTGCAACTGCTGAACCCGAGCATTTTCCTGGCCGCCTCCTGCGTGATTTGTGCCGTCGTTGCACTGGCCACGGGGAGTTCATGGACGACGGTGAGCACAATCGGCATTGCGCTGGTGGGCGTCGCTGCGGCCCTCGACTTATCGCTGGGCATGACCGCCGGCGCGATCATTTCGGGCTCGTACTTCGGCGACAAACTCTCGCCGCTCTCCGACACGACGAACCTCGCCCCAGCAATGGCCGGCACGGATCTGTTCACGCACATCCGGCACATGCTCTGGACCACCGTTCCGAGCCTCACCCTTGCGTTGATCTTGTTCACGATCCTGGGCTTCACGTCCGGCAGCGAAGCCGGCACGCCCGAGCGGATCGAGGGCATTCTGGCCTCGCTGAACGGCAGTTTCAACATTCGGTGGTACCTGCTGCTGGTGCCGGCCGTCGTGATCTTCATGGTCGTCAAGAAAGTGCCGGCGTTTCCAGCGCTGCTCATCGGCTCGCTGCTTGGCGGGCTGACAGCGGTGCTCGCCCAACCGGAAGCAGTGATTGCGTTTGCCGGCGACGAGAGTTTGTCGCGCCCGATGGCCTTGCTCAAAGGCTTCTGGAAGGCCCTGTTTACCAGCTACGAGGCGACTACCGACAGCGCGGAGCTCAACGATCTCCTCTCGCGTGGCGGCATGGACAGCATGCTCAACACAGTCTGGCTGATCATCTCGGCGATGATGTTCGGGGCGGCCATGGAGACGACGAAGATGCTCGAAGTGATTGCCGGCAAGATTCTCGGCTTCGCGAAGAGCACCGGATCGCTAATCGGCGCGACGCTCTTTACGAGCCTGAGCATGAACATCGTTGCGTCTGACCAATACATCGCCATCGTGGTGCCCGGCCGGATGTATCGAGCCGAGTTCCTGCGCCGCAAACTTGCCCCGAAGAACCTCTCCCGCGCCCTCGAAGACGCCGGGACGCTGACCTCTCCCCTCGTGCCCTGGAACACCTGTGGTGCGTTCATGGCGTCTGCCCTCGGCGTAGCGACCGTCGCCTACCTCCCGTTCGCGTTCTTCAACCTCTTCAACCCGGTGATCTCAGCGATTTACGGGTTCACCGGCTTTACGATCGAGAAGCTGGAAGAGGAAGAAGTGGCGGAGTTGGCTTAATGGCTCTGGCGAGCAATGGTGGGCGGTTGGATGGTTGGGCTGTTGGGCGGGATCGCCTCGAAACGCTGAGAACACTAATTCACTGGCTTTGGATTCACAGATCGAGGCGCAGCCCACGGACCACACACCACGCTCCACGCTCCACGTCTGGTGGTTGGCGACGCGGCCGAAGACGCTCTGGGCGGCGCTGATTCCCGTGGGTCTGGGCGCAGCAATGGCGTGGGACGATGGGGTCTTTCACGCGCCGGCCTTGCTGGCGGCACTCGTCGGGGCCCTGTTCATCCAGATCGGCACCAACTTCGTCAACGACCTCTCAGACTTCGTCAAGGGCGCGGACACGGAGACCAGGAAAGGCCCGATGCGGGTAACGCAAGCCGGCTTGGTGACGCTGCCGCAGATCCGCGTGGGCATCATCGTGGCGTTTTCGATCAGTGTGCTCGCCGGCGTGTACCTGATCTGGCGGGGCGGCTGGCCTGTCGTATGGATCGGCGTCGCATCGATTGTCTCCGGAACGCTCTACACCGCCGGCCCGAAGCCCCTTGGCTACCTGGGCCTCGGCGATCTATTCGTGCTGGTCTTTTTTGGCCCAGTTGCCGTGGGCGGGACGTATTACGTGCAGGCACTGACCGTCACACCGGAAGTGCTGATCGCAGGCCTCGGGCCTGGACTGCTCTCAGTGGCGCTCCTCGTCGTGAACAACCTGCGCGACGTCGATGAAGACCGGCTCGTCGGCAAACGGACGCTCGCGGTGCGGTTCGGGCGGACGTTCGTCCGGTGGGAATACGCGCTCAGCGTGGCCCTCGCGGCTCTGCTGCCTGCCGGCCTGTATCTCGCCTCTGGCGAGCGCCCCTGGACGTTGCTGGTGTTGGCAACCTTGGCGTTGGGTTGGCCCCTCATCCGTCGCGTCTTCCAAACCGACGGCGCTGCGCTCAACCCTCTCCTCGGCCAAACCGGCCGGCTCGGCCTAATCTATGCCCTCGTGCTGGGCGTGACGTGGGTTCTGTAGCCAAAAAGGGTTTAGTTGGGCGGGATTCGGGATTTCTGGTCAGCAGTCTGTTCAGAAAGTCTGTTGGGTAGTCAGCCAGGACGCTCGCGTTGCTCGCTGCGGTTTGTTGTTCTGAACGTCTGCCAACATGCTGGAAAGCAAAGAGCCGGACTGCTCTCACGTTGAGGCCGGTCCGGCTCTTTGCTTTCCGCCGCCAAAGCGGTACAGGTGTAGCGGTAGCGGCCGTCAGCGGACCAAACCCGCCAACCAACCCAACCACCCAACAGCGAACTAGCCTACGCTATTTCGCCACAACAACCCGCCGCGTGTCCGTGAACGTTTCGCCCTGGAGGCGGACGAAGTAGGTGCCACGGGGGAGGCCGGCGACATTGATGTCGAGGTTGACCTCGCGTTGGGCGTCCACGAGCCGGCGGTCGGCGGTGGTGACGAGCCGGCCTTGCACGTCGTACACGCCGACACGGACCCACTGACGGGCCGAGGTCATCAGGCTCATCCGGGCCATGCCGCTGGCCGGGTTCGGGTAGAGCGCACTGGCCGCGTGCGTGCCTGGGACCTCGACTGTGGCCTCGACAACTTCGCTGTAGCTCGTCGTTCCATCGAAATCGACCTGCCGCAACCGGAACGCGTGCGTCCCAACCGCCAAGCCGCGCATCACGTGCTCGTAGCGCTGCGTCTCGACCGTCGTGCCGACACCTTCAACGAACGCTTCCTCAGTCCACTCGCCCTCAGCCAGGCTGGCGGCGCTGCGCTCGATGAAGAAGCCGGCGTTATCGGTTTCCGTGGCGGTTTCCCAAGCCAGCGTCACGTTTTCGCCAGCGGTAAATGCGTCAAACGCGGTGAGCTCGACCGGCAGCGGGGGTGCATCGACGGTCAGCTCGAACGCCCAGGCCCGAGGGTTGGCGCCGTCTGGCGGAGCACTACCGGGGTTGCCTGGCGTCGATCCGACGGGGTCGGGTTCGTTTCCGACCACCATCAAGAACCATTGACCGACTACGCTTCTGCCGGCATTCGCCGCGACGTTGGGATCGATGAAGACGCGGAGCCGGCCGTCAGTTGGAATCGTGACGGGGGAATTGACTGTGATGGTGTAGGTGAAATTGCCTTCGTTGGCCAGATTCACCGTGACTGTTGTTATGGGCGATCCTGATGCGTCCTGAAATTCGAAGCTCATTTGTCCGGCAGATCCATCTGAACTGCCTGTGACGCCGCCAACGAAACGAAAGCTGGGAAGCGTAGCTTGCGTCGTTCCTGGAGGAAGCCCGGTGACCGAGAGATCCATGACGTAGTCCTCCAGGCCACGGTCTCCATCACCTGGAGGAAACGCGACGTAGGGACCCGCGATGTGGCGGTAGGTGACGATGTCAGCGCGGAGAGCATTGAGCTCTCCGGATCCAATGGGTTGAGCGGTAGCCGTGCCTCGGACGGTCACCGGTGAGACGGATTGGGCGATGGCGGACACGCAGAAAAGTAGCCCGCACAACGCTGAGACGGTGTAACGAAACGACATGGGAATGCGACGTTTAAGTGGTGGGTACCCGAGTCCTCACTCACCGAGTTGGTTGCTCTGGCTCGGGTGCACATCGACGCTCTCTTGCGCGGAACGCCAGAGGTCGAGAGAGGAGGTCGTGAGGCTCGTGGTGGTGCGCCGGCGGTCGTAGCTCGCAGCCGGCCAGGAGATTGAGTACATCTGTCCCGTTTTCAACGGGATACACTGCACTCGGAAAGGATATACGGCACTATTCTGACACTTTCCGCCTGGAACACCGGTGTGCCGGCACAAAACACGCGCATGCAGCAAACTCCTTACAATCTTCGGTTTACGACCCCGCTTTCCTTGGCCTCTGGCTCCATCTCGCACCGTTCGGGCCTGCTCGTACGGGTTGAGTCTGACGGTTTGACTGGATTGGGTGACGTGGCTCCGTTGCCCGGATTTAGCCAGGAGACTCTTGGCGAGGCACGCGATACACTGGCGCTATTGGAGCATATCGAAGCCAGGGACTTACCGGATGCACTCGATCACCACCGGGCACCAGCCAGCGTCCGATTCGGTATCGAATGGGCCGTACGCGAGTTGACGGCACAACGCGCCGGCCAGCCGGCGTGGGCCGGCGTTTCTGCTGAGATCCGGCCCACGGTCTCGCTCAACGGGCTCTGGCTGGCCTCCGATGAAGTCGCCGATGCCGAGCAACGCCGGCAGGCGGGGTACAAAGCGCTGAAGATGAAAGTCGGCGCGGCGTCGCCAGCCAAAGATGCCGAACGGGTCCTGTTCGCGCTAGAGACACTGGGCGGCAGCGTCGCGCTGCGGCTCGACGCGAACCGGCAGTGGACGTACGAGGAGGCCCTGCGCTTCGCCGAAGCTCTGGGGCCAGAGGCCGTCCGCCGGCTCGCGTACATCGAGGAGCCTATTGCTGCACCTGAACGGCTGGACGACCTCACGCGTGAGACCGAGTTGCCGGTGGCGCTCGACGAGTCGCTGCGGGAGATTCAGCCGGACGATCTTGACGAGGTGCCCTTTGCCAAGGCGCTCGTCGCCAAGCCGACCATGCTCGGGCTGGAACGCACGCTTCGGTTCGCTGAGGCCGGCCGCGCACGTGGCATCCCGACGGTCATCAGCTCCTCGTTCGAATCGGGCGTCGGGCATCGCGCACTCGCTACTGTAGCGGCCTCGATCAACGACACCGACGTGCCGGCTGGCCTAGATACGTACCGCCGGCTCGCGGAGGATGTGTTCAATCCGCGGTTGCCATTTGAGGGTCCAGTGGTCGACGTGGGCGCGCTGTGGCAAGGGGTTGCCCACGGCTGATCCGTGGTCAGTCGTCTGACGAAGCAGCCGAGGGAGGCCGCCCCGCTGCCCGTTCCACGTCCGTCACCATCACCCGGCGCTGATGCGGGGGCGGTACGCCGGCCTTGTCGAAGGCGAGCTTGAGGCGCTTGCGGAGGCTGTGCTCGGCGGCAAACTGCTCGCCCGGCAACACCTTGACGAACACGCGGAGTTGCACCGTGGAGTCGCCGAGTTGGGTCACGGACTGCACAGTGGGTGCGTCTTCCAGCATGACCGCTCGGAATTCTTCCGCCCACTCGTCGGCTTCGTGGCGGAGAATCTCAAGGAGCGCGTCGACATCAGATTCGTAGGGTACGTTCACTTCGACGATCGCCCGCATGAACCCGAGGCTCTTGTTCGAGAAGACGCGCAATTCGCCGGCGGGGATCATCAACGTATCGCCGTTGAACTTGCGCACCCTGATGAGTCGAACACCGATGGACTCGACCACCCCGGCATCTGGCCCAAACTGAATCATCTGCCCGACGCGGATCGTGTCATCGAAGAGCAAAAACAGGCCACTGATCACATCCCGGACGAGCGTCTGCGCACCAAATCCGATGGCCAGGCCGGCAATCCCCGCCGAGGCGACCAACGGGCCGATGTTGACCTGAAACTCCGCCAGCACCATGATGATCGCGACGGGCCACACGATGTAGCGGAAGAGCGAGCTGACGAGATTTGCTGCCGTCGTCATCCGTTGACGCCGCGTATCGAGGGCCGGCATGGACTCCATGCGCTTCACCCACCGCCGGGTCGCCCGCCGAACGATCACGTTCAGGATGAGGGCTAGCAGCAGGATGACCAGAGAGCGGACGAGCGCGCGCAGCACCGAGTCGTCGGCCCGTAGCAAATCGAGAAGGGGTTCCAAGGGTGGGCGCCTGATGGGTTAAGCGTGGGGAATTGGCCCGGGGTTGGGGGAATTATGATTTATGAATTGGGATTTATGAAAGGCGCTTGGACAAGTCTGTGCCCATGCAAGTCTGTGCCCATGTCAGTAAGGGGCTGTCCGCCAGAGACCAAGCTAGGCGAGCCGAGTAAGCTAAACGGCACCGCTCCTCATAAATCATACATCCCAAATCATAATTCGATCATACCCCCCATTCATAATTCCAAACCCTACTCCCGCTCTCCTCTCGTGAACGCCTCGGCCGTCTTCACCATGTCCTTCGAGCCGATGTACACGGGCGTGCGTTGGTGCAAGACTTTGGGCTCGACTTCCAGGATGCGGTTGCCGTAGCCGTCGGTGGCCCGCCCGCCGGCTTGCTCCACGATGAATGCCATCGGGTTGGCCTCGTACATCAGGCGGATTTTGCCGTTCGGATTGCGCGCGTTGCTGGGGTAAATGTAGACCCCGCCTTTGAGCAGATTCCGGTGGAAATCGGCCACGAACGAGCCGATGTAGCGCGACGTGTAGGGGCGGTCGTCTTCCTCGCGCTGGACCCACTTGATGTAGCGCTTCAGCCCGACCTCCCAGGAGTTGTAGTTCCCCTCGTTGATGGAGTAGATGTGCCCCAGATCGGGCGTCTGCATGTTGGGGTGTGAGAGGATGAACTCGCCAATCGAAGGATCGAGCGTGAAGCCGTTGACGCCATTTCCGGTCGTGTACACCAGCATCGTGGACGGGCCGTAGACGACGTAGCCGGCAGCAACTTGATCCGTTCCTGGCTGCAGTGCGTGCTCTGGGCGGGCCTCCGTGCAGCCGTCGGGCAGGCGGTAAATGCTGATGATGGTGCCAATCGAAACGTTCACGTCGATGTTCGACGACCCATCCAGAGGATCAATCAGCACGATATATTTGCCGCTTTCGCTGTCCGGCGGTGTGAGCGGGATGGCCTCCGCGTGCTCTTCCGAGCCGACCATGCAGCACATCCCTCCCCTAGCCAGTGCCTTGACGAACTCCTGGTGCGCGAGCAAGTCGAGCTTCTGCTGCACCTCGCCATGCACGTTCTCCGATCCTGCGCCTCCAGAAATGTCGACGATGCCGGCCCGGCTGACATCCCGGTTGACCACTTTCGCAGCGAGGGCGATGTCGTAGAGTAAGCTGGTGAGTTCGCCCTTGGCGTGGGGGAAGTCGCTTTGCCGCTCAATGATGAACTGTTCTAGCGTCTTGAGCCGGCCAATCCCCGTCTGGGGAGCCGCTGCGGCGTTCGTTGTCAAGGCAATGGGCGTAAACGTGTCAGAAAGGATACGAGGCCGAAGGTAGCTTCGGGCTATGCGCAAAGTGAAGGGCGCACCGTGAAAGGCACACTATGAAAGGCACACCATGAAAGGTGCAACGCGAAGGGGCTAGGCATGCGTACGTCGCCTAAGATACACAGCCCGCGAAGCTACAACCGCCGGAAGCGCTTCCGGTCGAACGTTCCTTGAATATGCCGTCGCGTGAGCCGCGGTTCAAACCACCAGATCGTACCGTTCGGCCAGCGCCTTCACGTACGCCCGAGTCGCTCCCTCGGCCGGCAGGAGCGTCGCATCCTCGCTCAGCCGGCGCAAATCGTCCGGCTCGTCCACGTCGTACCAGCTCGGCAACACGGCCAAATGCTGCATCCCGAGCCGGCGGACCGTATCGCAGTAGACCTCGGCGTGGCTGTACTGCATGTTCCTGAACAGCTCGGGAGCCGGCTCGCTGAGGCCGAGGAGGTAATACCCCCCATCCTCGCTAGGCCCAATGGCCACCCCCCCCTCACTGATGAACCGAAACGCCTCCTCGATGTGCGCCAGCGGCAACGTGGGATGGTCCGTCCCGATCACGACGGCCTGCTCGTACCCTCGGCCGAAGGCGTCAGCAAAAGCGTGTTCAAGGCGTTCGCCTAAACTCTCCCCGCGTTGTTCAAGCAGGTCGGTTACCGGCAGATCGGGCATCAAGTTGCGATCACCGGGCCCTACAAAAAGCAGCACGTCGACGCCGAGTTTCGCGTAGGCAGAAAGGGCGTCGAGGAGAAAACACCGGTACAGCTCAGCAGCTTCTTCTGGCGTCACCAACCGGGTGAGACGGGTCTTGACCGTCCCCGGTATCGGAGGCTTGGCGAAGACGAGGAGTGCCTGTTTTCGCGAAGGCATGGCGTCGGAGGCATGGTGGTGTGACATGCTCCCAGGGCAGAGGCACCCTGGTGCACGTTGCATGGTGTGCTCCGTTGGCATCCACGGCGGGATGTCCCGTCCAAGCGAAAGCACACTACGCGTAAACTCTTTCGTAGCGCTGT
>JBCDHV010000010.1:0-21224 GCA_038749615.1 Bacteroidota bacterium | reverse complement strand
GCGCTGTTTATTCGATTTCTGCCGTACGTTCGGGCCGACGAACAGAGCAAGGCGAAACCCGTCGCCCAGGCCTTCCCTGCTGGCGCTTTGGCCGTCGCTGTGGTACTCGGGCTGATTCCGCTGCTGGGCTGGGCGGTGCTGACGCCTCGGGTGTTGATCGCCGTCGTGCCGGCCCTGATCGCCTGGGTGTACCTGCGCCGGCTCTTCGTCCGAAATCTGGGCGGTTACACGGGAGATTGCCTCGGGGCCACCCAGCAACTGACTGAAACGGCATTTTACCTGGGCATTGCGGCTGTATGGACCTCTATCTGATTCGCCACACTTCGGTGGCCGTCCCCAAGGGGGTATGCTATGGCCAAACCGATGTGCCCCTGCGCGACACCTTCGTCGAGGAGAGCCGGCCCATCGCGGATCTGTTGCCGGACGATCTCCAAATGGCGTACACGAGCCCGCTCTCGCGCTGTATTCGGCTGGCCAGCCGGCTCCCGGTACCAGACGTGATCTTGGACGACCGGTTGAAGGAGCTGAACTTCGGCGAGTGGGAAATGCAACCGTGGAACGAGATCGACCGAGATCAGCTCAACGCGTGGATGGAACGCTACGTGGACGCCCACCCGCCCGGTGGCGAAAATTATCGTGAACTGGAACGCCGAGTCCTGAGCTTCCTGAAGTATATCCAACGGACATCGGCACGCCGTGTGGCCGTGGTCACGCATGCCGGGCCGATCCGTGCCCTGGTTGCTCATGCCATAGGACTGCCGCTGATCAACAGCTTCAACCTTCGCATTAGCCCAGGCAGCGTAACCCGGCTCTACATCCGGCCAAACGATGCCGAATTGGTTTACCTGAATGGCACTGGCGTGTAGCCGTGCGAGACCACTCAACGCGTGATCATCGAGGGCACGATGAACGCCGAGCGGAATTCCGACTTCAAACTCAGCAGCGCCTCCTGTGCAGCCGCCCGCGTGCGGAAATTCCCAACCCGGACTTTGTACCGGGGCTGCTGATATTCGAGGTACACCGCAGGTTCGTCTTCCAGGTTCGCCGTCCACCACGCAATCGCCTGCTCGACGGCCTCGCTGGCTTGGCGGCGGGTTTCGCTGCTGTAGACTTGAATCCGAAACCCAGCCTGCCGGCGGCCCGTCGCTACTTCTTCTGAGCCCACCTCTCCTTTCATGAGCGACTCGGGGACCTCGTGTTCGATGTCAAACCCGTCTGGCGGTGGAGGGTCTTCGAAGCCGGTTGGATCGAACGTTTCGTATTCCCGCAGTTGGAACGGCTCACGGTCGGGCTCACGGGTCGATTCGGACGAGGAGCAGCCGGCCACGAAAATCGCGGTGATGGCAAGGAGATAAACGGAGGCGCGCATGGCATTCATGAGTACAGGTGGGCAACACATGCGCTCGCAAGGTAGCCGGCTCAGGGATACGCCGCTACCCTGCCTGCGCGCATTCGGTGATCCTCGCCAGAAATTCCGAACGCATGAGTCTCGGGTCTCCAACTCCAGTTCAGCCAAACCGAAGCGGTGCACAAACAGTCAGAGCTTCTGGGATCAGCTCGATCTCAATACGGACGGCGCGCTCAGCCAACACGTCTCCATCTGCCTGAACCGGCAATCCCGCCGGCGATTCGATCACCAACCGCTGCCCACGTTCGATGAACACTTCAGGCGCGCCGACGTGCCCGCCTCGCGTGAGACTTGGCAGCAGGTAGAGAATCCGGCGGACGGCAGGATCTCGAATCAGCCACATGTCGAAGGCTCGGTCGTTTACGATGGCGTCGGGGGTGATGAACAGCCCACCAGCGAGCCGCCGGCCGTTCCCAGCGCCCCCTGTGAGCAATGGCCCGGCAAACACCTCAAGCCCATCGAGCAGAACGCGGGCCTCCGGCATCCTGAGCGAAAATAGCGTGCGCACGATAGCAGCGGCGTAGGCTGGAAGGCCCCCAAGCCGCTTGAACCGATCGACGTTGAGTGCAACCTGCGCGTCGAAACCGGCACCGATTGCGTTGGCAAAGTAGTCGGTATGCTGGCTGCCGTTTTCTTCCCAGTCCACACGCCCCAGGTCACACGCCGTCCGGTACCCCGCAAACAAAACGTCCACGGCGCCGGCCAGGTCGCTCGGAATATCGAAGTTGTGAGCGAAGTCATTGCCGGTGCCAACGGGGAGAATGCCGAGGACTCCAGATCCAGCGTCTGCGAGCCCGCTAGCGACCTCTCGTATCGTCCCATCTCCCCCGGCGGCGATCACGACCTCGTGTAGATGCGCATACTGGGACGCAAGTCGGCGCGCATGACCTGCCCGGCTGGTCTCAAGCATCTCCACTTCGCCGGGTCCGAAATGCGATGCCACACGGGCCCATCTCGGCCGTGCCTTGCCGCCGGCAGCTGCTGGATTCAGGATCACCAGATATTTCGCGGACATCAACTTCGGTTTACCGAACCAAAATCACGATTATTCGATCCGGTAGTTGGGGTGTGGTGGTCGCCGTTTGTGCGTCCAATATCGGCACACGTACTTTCGACGTTCGACTGAATCTCTATGCGCTGCTTTCTTCTCGCGGGCCTGTTGCTCGTTTTTGCCGGCTGCCAACCTGCCCCCTCCGCCCCCGGGGCCGAGACGGAACGTGTAGTGTCGCTAGCCCCGAGTATGACGGAATTGATGTTCGCTGCTGGAGCGGGCCGGCATCTCGTCGCTGTGACCAGAAGCGACGACTATCCGCCCGCCGTCGACACCCTGGAGCGCATTGATTCGTACCCGCTCGACCTGGAAGCGCTCATCGCGCTCGCCCCAACACGCGTGCTAGCCACGTCCCAAATCAATACCCCGACGCTCGCCAGCGAACTCGGCGACTTCGACATCCAGGTCGACAGTTACACGTTCTCGTCGCTCGGTGACATTTTCTCCGTGCTCGTTGCTTTGGGCGATACGTTTGGGACGCCGGCTCACGCCCGTGCTGCCGTGGAAAACCTGGAAGGCCGGCTGGCAAACCTCGATTCTGTACGCGCCTCGTTCGATTCCACGCCGCGCGTGCTGGTCCTCGTTGGCGACTCGGTGCTGTACGCCTTTGGCGGCGAGAGCTACGTCAACGAGATGGTCGAGCGAGCCGGTGGCCAGAGCGTGACAGGCGAACTTCCAGGTGAAAGCGCCATCCTGTCCGAGGAATTCGTTCTGCAAGAAGCGCCCGACGTGATCTTGATCGGATCGAGAGACCGCTACGACCCGAGCCGGCTCTTGCGGCTGCACCCCACGTGGGACATCGTCCCCGCTGTTCGCGATGGCCACGTGTACGGCGTCAGCCCAGACTATCTATACCGGCCGGGCCCTCGCGTCGTCGACGGCATCGCGGCCATACAGGAGCTTCTTGTCGAATCCGGCCTGGCAGATTCAGCGCTCACGGACCCTGGACTCTTCCCATGAGTGAGCGAGTACCAGCGCGGCGCGTCTTTCTTGGGTTACTTGCCCTCCTGATGCTAACCAGTGTCGGGTTCGCAGGCTTACGGTTTGGGACGATTGACCTGACGTTCGGAGACATTTGGGACGTGTTTCTATACCGGACGGGAGTAACCCCGAGCGTCGACCCCATGTTCGACCGGGTCATCTGGCAGCTCCGTTTGCCACGGGTGCTACTTGCTGGGGCCGTCGGGGCCGGGCTTTCGGTCGTTGGCGTGGCGATGCAAACGCTCGTCCGTAACCCGCTGGCCGAGCCGTACATCCTGGGGGTCTCTAGCGGGGCAAGCGCCGGCGCAGCCGTGCTGTATTTGGGCTTTTTGCCGGCAGGTGCAGCCGGCTTCATTACGTTGCCCTTGGCCGCGTTTCTGGGGAGCCTGCTCGCTTTGGGATTAGCCTACGGAGTCGCCCGTGTCGGTCCCGTGCTGTCGACGACCCGGTTGCTGTTGGCCGGCGTAGCCATCGCGGCGTTGCTGAGCGCGATCACATCCTTTCTCATCTTTGCCTCTCCCCAACCGGAGAAACTGCAAACCCTGCTGTTCTGGCTGCTCGGTTCGTTCTCGAGTGCGCGTTGGGAATTCGTGCCGTTGCCGTTGATCTGTACCGTGCTCGGCGCATCGGTGCTCACCCTTTGGGCGCGTCCGCTCGACGCCTTGCTCGTTGGAGAAGAGCCGGCCCAGAGCCTTGGCATCCCGGTCGAGACCTTGAAACGGCTTCTGATTGCCGGCACGGCCTTGCTGACGGGCGTGGCCGTGGCAAGTGCCGGCGTGATCGGATTCGTCGGGCTGATCGTGCCCCATGCCACCCGGTTTTTGGTAGGCGTCACCCACCGCCGGCTCGTCCCGTCGGCCGCGCTGGGCGGTGCCGTCTTCTTGATCCTCGCCGACGTGGTGGCCCGCACGCTGCTTGCCGGCCGGGAACTGCCCATCGGGATTATCACCGCTGTGTGCGGGGTTCCTTTTTTTCTGTTACTTTTGAGGTCGAGACTACCATAAGAGACAGACTGAAGGTTTCAATCCAATAGCATCGTACATCTGCCTCATTCTTACCCAGATGAAGCACACCCCCGACTCTGAGTAATTCAGTCATGTGTAGGACTTTCTTCGGATTTACGTGCCTTCTAGCTGTTGCGGTCAGCACGCACACCTCCTTGACCGCTCAGCCTAGCGTCGATTGGGTGCATGTCTATGCCCAAAATGTCATGATTCCTGAGACCCGTTGGGAAGTGATCGTGGGGCTGGATACGGACGCAGATCACAACATATATCTGGCCGGCAGTCTTCTCGGGACTGCAGACTTAGATCCCGACGCTGATGGTGGCGACTCAGACACTCTACGAACTGCTCCAGAAGCACAAGGCCCGACTACCTTCGTTGTGAGCTATGATCAGGCTGGTGGACTCCGGTGGAAATTCAGCCTCCCAGTAACCCGACGCAGTACCCCCACAGGGCTCGCGGTCGACGAGCGATATGTGTATGTAGTTGGGAAGTTTAGTGGCCGGATAGACTTAGATCCTGGCCCGTTGGATGCAGACGAAACTGCGAGCGGGTTTGTCGCCGCGTACGAGCGCGCCAGCGGAGCATTTGTTTGGGGAGGGTCCGTTCGCGGTGATCGCGGAGTGGAGTTAAACAGCGTTGCAACGGACGGAGAACTCGTCTACGTAACTGGAGCCTTTTCAGGCCTTACCGACTTCGCGTTTGGCCGGCGTTCTGCCCCAGGTGTCCCATTTCGCATGGGCGAAAGGGATATTTTTATTGCTGCTTATTCTACACGCGACGGTGCCCTTGAATGGTTGAACACATACCCGAGTCCGGGCCTGGACCTTGGCCATTCCCTTGCCGTTCTGGACGGCCAGTTATTCGCCGTAGGGCAGTTCCAGGAAATCCTTCGTTTGGATGAGGAAGAAGAGCTCGTACCCTCTCCCATTCTACCTTCTTCAAGCATCGCGTTCTTGGCTGCCTTTGAGGCTGAGAGTGGAGAGTTTAACTGGAGTCAAATGCTTCAAGGGGCCTCTATTTCCGACCTTGCTGCGCTTAATGATAAGGTGGTCCTTTCAGGGTCTTACGGGTGGCTGGCCCAGTTCGAAACTGACCCATTGACTCGGTTTGTCAGGGTAACTGAGCAGGCACAATCCGCGGACGCGTTTATAGCCTCTTATGAAGCAGACGATGGCACGCCAAATTGGGTAGAAACTCTCAACTCTCTCTACCTCAACTTCGGTCATGCCGTCACCCTGACCAATACGTCGGTTTACGCAACGGGATGGGTGGGCGGTGATGCGACGACATCCCCTGGGTCTGCCGCCTTACCGCTTGCAGCTTCGAATCCAGACCAAAGGATTCATTGGGACGCCTTCATTATCGCAAGAGATTTGGATTCCGGCATCCTTACAGATGCCTTCACCATCGGTACGCCCTTGAATGATGGAGGATATGCGATAGCAGCATTTACAGAGGCTGCCACAGACCGCATCGTCGTTGTGACCGAGTTTGAGCCCGGATCAGCTAGTGGCTTAGGGTTTGAGTCCTACGAATCGGACGTACCCGCGCGTGCACTTACTAGCTACTCTTTTGCCGTACCTACAAACACCGAAGGCCATGCTGTGCCTTCGTCCGATCTTTCGCCTGATTTGACTAGAGTCGCTTCGGGAGCAGGCGTTCTCCGGGTCTCTCTGAAAGCTCCGCAAGAGGGTGTCTACCATACAACAGTGTACGACATGATGGGGCGTCGTGTCTTGACAGGGCCTGTCCTCTACGCTATGAAAAACCACGTAGTCTATGGTGAGGTCTCCCTTGCCAGCCTAGCACCAGGTCGCTATGCTCTAGTGGCCCAGCATGAAAACGAAGTGGAAACTCTGCTCTTCAATCTCACTCGTTAAGCTGTGCCGTCGCAGCGTTTGCACGTCCAAGATCAAGCTCACTGGCCAGACTTCGCGCGCGCCCATTTCTCACAGGCAAGTCCTGGATTTCCTGTCTCCCGACTTACCCAGCCTTGATCTGTACATCAAACCGAGCTCAGATGCACCATTCGATGAAAAACCTCTCACTCGCTGCCCTGCTGCTAGTTCTCGGTACGAACGCTCAGGCCCAGGTTGGTGAGAACGTTAGTGCTCGGCTATTGACACGAGGCAAAGCAGTCCCAACAGCCAAGTTCTTTCATGAGGAGACTGACCGGTTTTTCATGGCCGGCTACGTTGCCAGCGAGACAGACCTAGATCCATCTGACCCTCCAGACTCCCTGGATACGAATCTAAATGACTCTAGCCTTCTCGCGTTCATCGCTAGTTCCTCCCGAGATGGAACGAGCGAGTGGATCGTGTTGCTTGCTCCCGGTGACAATCTGTTCTCGATTATAACTGATCTTATCGGGTACCGCGATCTGGTCATTGCTACTGGTGAAATTAACGGCCCGACCAATGTCAATCCTCTAGGAGAGCCTGTACTCGTTGACCCAGGCCGGTCTCAGAATGACCTCTTCGTCGCGGGCTATGATGCTTGGAATGGAGAGCTGCGCTGGTTGACCGTTTTTGAGGGCGATGGTTCGAGTAATCTGGGCGGGCACCTCGCCCTTTTCGGCGACGAATTGATGGTAACGGGTCAGTACTCCGATACCATAGATTTTGCACCCGGCCCGGCAGAAGACTTGCGTGAGACTACTACTCGCTGGAAGCCATTCCTTGCAAAGCTAGATCCCGTAACAGGGGGCGTGAAGCTAGTGGAGACAGAGACTCTTAAATTTTTCAGGTCCATTGATGCCATCGCAGCTACGGTTGAAGGCGTATTCATTGCGGGCCGGGATACTGTGAGGTTGCCCCAGTCTCAACCAAGGACCGGGCCGCATATACACGCAATTGATCCAGCAACACTCCTTCCCACGTGGACGTCTACACTTCCGGTCCCTGGGAGAATCTGGCGCCTCGCAGCCACATCAGAGCGGGTTATAGCTGGGGGCGAATTTGAAGGCACGGCAGATTTGCCCCTGTTCAACGGTCTGGATCAGACTTACACAACTCGAAACGTTGACGTCTTTCTGGCAGCCTACCACCCTCAAGATGGCTCGTATGTGTGGGGGTTTAGTTTCGGGAGTGAACTGGGCTCAGACCACCTCATCGATCTACACGCAGACGACGAGCAGATGTACGTCCTGGGCACCATAGACGGGACTGCTGACTTTGCACCAGGCCCAGCCCTCGACTTTAAATCCAACGCATATGGGACCCCGTATGAGGGCGACCTTTACCTTGCTGGGTACCGAGTTGATTCAGGTGGTTATCTAGGGGCATTCACCCTGGGAGGATTTGGACCTGAGCGACCCATGGGAATACTCACAACAAGCACCCCAAAACATCCGGAGAGGCGGGTGGCACTTCTCGCTCGTTTCAGTCCTCCAGTCGATCTTGATCCGGGACCGTTTAGTCTAGAGTTGAACATTACGGATGAGGACCTTGTCTGGGTTGAGTACGACAGATTTGCTGATCCTTCTAACGTGTCCAGAGAGGCAGATTGGACTCCAGACGCCGGTGGCGCCATCCACCTAGAGCAAATCTACTCTTCCTTAAACCAGGACAGGATTGCCTGGGATATCCATTCCAACTCTCCCCAAGACATCCGCCTCAGCCTTTATGACGTGCTTGGCCGGCAGGTCGCGACAATTTTCCGGGGTCACGTCGCTTCGGGCATGCCGAAACGGGTAAGTTGGTCTGGCGACCTGAGCGCAGGCACCTACTTCGCAGTTGCCACTGGTGAGCATGGCGCTCACACCGTTCGCTTCAACGTTGTCCGCTGAACTGCTTCTATGTTCAGCTTTCAGAGGGTTTGCCTGACCGGAAATACACTACCAACATCCAGGCTCCAACGATCAGCCCACCGTACAGTTCGCGCGCTTCTTCGTCAAACAACGGCAGCCCCATCGTGAGCACGCGGAACCCGAAGTAGAGCGCAAGGCCCAGGCCCCACAGGCCGATCAGCAGCGTCACCGTACGGGCCGGCTTGCCGATGGCGTAGAGGAAGCTCATCCCGGCGGTGAGGCCGTAGAGGGTGATCCACATGAGCGGGTCCGGGTCGTTGGCCTGGACGACTGCGAACAGGCTGAACAGTATGCCGAGAACGACAGCGGCAATTTTCATCGGTGCGGCGTGGTGGTGAGCGGGGGCATGGCCGGGCCTAGCCGCGGAAACTGGCAGGGCCGGCAGGCTTGTTGCCGAGCACAGACTCGATCTCGTCCATGACATCGCCCGTGAGCTGATTGAGTACATCGAGCGCCTTCATATTTTGCTCGACTTGGTTCGGCTTCGTAGCTCCCGTGATGACGGTGCTGACGTTCGGATTCTTCGCGCACCACGCCAAGGCAAGCTGTGCGAGCGAGCAGCCCAGCTCATCAGCGATAGGCTGGAGGTTGCGCACGGTCTGGATGCGGCGTTGTCCTTCGGCGCTTTCGAGCCGGCGTTTCAGCCACTCGTAGCCCTCGGTATCGAGCCGGCTTCCCTGGGGAATCCCGTTGTTGTACTTGCCTGTGAGGACGCCACTGGCAAGCGGGCTCCACGTCGTCAGGCCGAGGCCGATGTCGTCGTACAGCCGGCGGTACTCGGCCTCGACGCGCTCCCGGTGGAACATGTTGTACTGCGGCTGCTCCATCGACGGCCCAACGAGGTTGGTGCGCCGCGCAAATTCGGCAGCGTGGCGCAGTTGCTCGGCGCTCCACTCGCTCGTTCCCCAGTAGAACACCTTGCCCTGCTGGATGAGCACATTCATCGCCCGGACGGTTTCTTCGACGGGCGTCTCCTCATCCGGGCGGTGGCAGAACACGAGGTCGAAGTACTCGGTCTGCATGCGCTTGAGGGCCGCATTCGTCCCCTCGATGACATGCTTGTGCGAGAGGCCCTGATCGTTTGGGCCCGAACCACCCCAGAAGATTTTTGTGGACAGCACGAGGTCGGAACGCTTCCAACCGAGGTTGCGGATGATGTTGCCCATCATGACTTCGGCCTCTCCGTCGGCGTAGCCTTCCGCGTTGTCGAAGAAGTTGACGCCGGCGTCGTAGGCGGCCACCATACACGCCTTGGCTTGCTCCTCCGCGTTTTGGCCACCGAACGTGACCCAGGCCCCAAAGGAGAGCGCAGAAACTTTGAGACCTGTTTTTCCTAATCGATTGTACTGCAAGGTGGAGTCGTTGGAGGTTGAAGCGGTGTAATAGAAGATGGGATCTAGCGCATCGCCATGAGGCGTTCGACGCGCTGTTCCGTGGGCGGGTGTGTCGAGAAGAGGCTGCGGATGCCGGCCAGCTTGCCGGCAAACGGGGCGACGATGAACATGTGAGCTGTGCTCGGGCTGCCGTCACGCATCGGAATTTGCTCAGCACCACGCTGAAGTTTGAGCAGCGCGTTGGCGAGCGATTCCGGCCGGCCGCAGATCAGCGCTCCATCCCGGTCGGCCACGAATTCCCGCGACCTCGAAATGGCCATCTGGATCAGCACCGCCGCGATGGGTGCGACAATCAGCATCAGCAGACTGCCGATCGCGTTGCCACGGTCCCGGCCGCCAAAGAAAAACCCGAACCGTGCGATGAGCGTGATGCCCGACGCAATCGTCGCGGCAATGCTCCCCGTGAGGATATCGCGGTTCTTAACGTGAGCGAGCTCGTGCGCCATGACGCCTTCCAGTTCAGCCGGCGTCAGCATGCGCGCGAGGCCATTCGTGACAGCCACGGCCGCGTTCTCAGGATTTCGGCCCGTAGCAAAGGCGTTCGGCTGATCCGACGGGATGACGTAGACCTTTGGCATCGGTAGATCTGCGTTTTGACGGAGCCGGTCTACCATGTCGACGAGTTCTGGCGCCTCGGCACGCGTGACCTCCTGCGCCTTGTACATCCGGAGGACGATCTTGTCGCTGAACCAGTAGCTCCCGAAGTTCATGGCTACCGCCACGCCGAAGGCCACGATCATCCCGGTCTGGCCTCCGAGGGCTTGACCCACGATGACGAAGAGCATGATCAGGATGGCCATCAACGCCGTAGAGCGAAGTGTGTTGGTCATGGCAGCAAATCGTTAAAGATCAAGAAAAGCGTTGTTACGCGGGCACGAGCCGCTTGGGACGCGTGGGGGCTTGCTGGGCCTCTTGTTCGGAGAAGTTCATGATCACCTCCAGCACGCCGGCCTCCGTGGATTCCAGCATGATGCGTTGACGCAGCTTGCTGGCGCCACGAAAGCCCCTGAAGTAGCCGCTGTACATGCGGCGCATCTCCAGGACGCCTTTTCGCTCGCCCAGCCATTCACATTTCAAATGGAGATGCTCGGCCGCGACGGCTTTGCGCTCTTCCCAACTTGGCGGCGGCAAGAGTTCACCCGTTTCCATGTAGACCTTGGCATTGCGGAAGATCCACGGGTTGCCAATGGCCCCACGCCCGACCATCACCGCGTCGACATCAGTTTCGTCGAACATGGCTTTGATCCGCTCAGGGTTCGTCGCATCCCCATTCCCGATGAAGGGAATTGAAATGCCACTTTCGTGCTTGATGCGGCGCAGCCATTCCCATCGTGCCTCGCCTTTGTACATTTGTTTTCGGGTGCGCGCATGCACGGCAAGCGCCTGAACGCCGGCGTCCTCCAGCATACGAGCCACATCGAGGATCTGAATCGACTGGTCGTTCCAGCCGAGGCGGGTTTTCACCGTCACCGGGCGCGTCGCGGTTTCTACCACGGCGCGCGTGATGGCTTCCATCTTCGGCAGATTACGCAGGATGCCGGCTCCGCCGTCGCGGCACACCACCTTCTTGACCGGGCACCCAAAGTTGATGTCGATCAAGTCCGGCCCCTCGGCATCTACAATTTTCGCCGCTTCCCGCACCTGATCAACCTCCCCTCCGAAAATCTGAATGCCCAGAGGCCGCTCGCTCTCGTAGAACTCAAGCTTCTGGTGCGTCCCTTTCGCTTCATGGAGCAATCCGGAGGACGAGATGAACTCCGTGTACATGAGGTCGGCCCCGTAGCGCTTACAGAGCACACGGAAGGGCGGATCGCTCACGTCCTCCATGGGCGCAAGCAAGATGGGACGATGGCCGAGATCGATGGAGCCAATACGCATAAGTCATATTCGTCTGTAGAGGGGTGGCTGCTACATCAACCACGTCCCCGCCTAGTTCGTTTCCTTCAGCACGTCGCCGGCAACGGGTCTGGTGGTTGCCCGGGCACCACGCCAAGCGCACGCGTGCCTCACCCGTGCAACACAGGCAGGTAGGCTCCGTAAACTGAGCAAACACACCTACCCCCATTCGATATGGCTGACCTCTTTTTCGATCCTGTCCTTGCGCTCGGGCTCACCGTCCTGGTCAAAACTGTGCTGTTGACGCTCCTTGCCGTCCTCAACGCGCTGCTTTCTCTCCTCGCTTCGATTGCGATTTGGAAGAGCTACCTCGCCGCCGGCATCAAGGTATTCATCACGGCACTCGTCTTGATTCCAGTCGTCGGGCTCGTGATCTACCTCTTCTGGGGTCAGCGGAAAGTCCGTGAGGCCCAGACCTGAGTTCTGTCTCGCCGCCCTGCCAATCACTCAACACCTGCCTTCTATGCGCACTCGCTTCTCCACGTTGTTTGCCGGCCTCTTCGGCTTCGTCTCCCTCCTCCTCCTCTCAGGCTGTGGGGGCGCAAACCTGATCGACCGCGCCCAATCGCCGTTTGGCTACGGGATCTGCGGGCTGATCATCTTGATTCTCAACATCATCGCGATTGTCGAGATTGCCGGCAGTTCGAGATCGGCGGGCGACAAGCTCCTTTGGATTCTCCTCGTCCTGATCTTCCCGGTGCTGGGCTTCTTTGCCTACTACCTCTTTGCGCGGCGCTAGCCTCAGACACTTGGCCGCACGAGTGTGCCTTTCGTGGCTACCTCATAGACATCGAGCGTCCGCTCAATCATGGCGTCGAGCGTAAACAATTGCTCGAACCGAGCGCGGCCGGCTTCGCCCATTCGTTTTCGGAGGGCAGGGTCGGCCGCAAGTTGTTCTAGGCGCTTTCGCAGTAGGTCCACGTCGCCGGCAGGGACGAGGAATCCAGTCTCGCCTTCCACTACGGCCTCTCCGATCCCTCCCACATCACTCGCCACGACGGGAAGGCCAGCTCGCATCCCTTCGAGAATGCTCAGCGGAAAGCCCTCCGAGTCGGAGATCAGCATGAAGACCTGAGCGCGCGTCAAAAACGGGATCACGTCTGAAGAGTAGCCAGCAAACGTGACGCGGTCTTGCACGCCAGACGAGCGAGCGAAGGTGTGCATCGCCTCCTCTTTAGCCCCGTCTCCGACAAACGTTACGTGTAAGCCGGCGTCACTCTGGGCCAACACACGTAGTGGATCGGCGTGGTTTTTCGGCTCCTGGAACCGCGCCACCATCACGACTTCCATCACGTCGCGCTCGGCTCCGGGCGTTGCGCGGGCGTCATGGTCCGCAATCCCATTATGGATCACGTGCAACTGCTCTTCAGGGGCCACGTTCGCGTCGAGACCAAGCCGCTTCTGGGCGTCTGCGACCACGATGATGGGTTGCCCTTTGCGGGCTGTCCAGCGCTCGGCCAGCTTGCCAAGCACTTGCATTTTCCGACTGAACCCGTCCGAAAACGACCAGCCGTGGACCGTCACGAGGCCGGGCACACCCTCAGCGGAAGCGGCCATGCGGGCGAGGATGCCGGCCTTGGTCGAGTGACCGTGCACGAGGTCGGGCTGCAACTCTTTGACGAGGTCTCGAATTTCGACGTACGCCTTGGGCTCGTCGAGCGGGACGATCGGCCGCTGGAGATGCTTCAGAACTCGGACACGCGCGCCGGCTCGCAGCGCCTCATCGATCAAAAACGTGTCGGCAGTCTGGCTCGTTGCCAGCGTAATTTCATGGTTCGGGGCCAACCTCCGAATCAAATCCGCCACATGCACCTGTGCTCCTCCACGCTCCGGCATCGTTATGACGTAGAGGATGTTCATGCGCCGGCTTGGTCAAGCAACTCACGGTACAGTGACTCCCAACGTGTGACGATCTGATTGAGATCGAAATGCTTCGACACGTGTTCGCGGGCTCGTGCGCTGACCGCCTCACGTGCGTCTTCCGGGAGCGCCATGAAGCCGCACATCCGTTCGGAAAGAGCTGCAGAATCACCCGGCGGCACGATGTAGCCGGTCTGCCCATGCACCACGATCTCAGCGTTGCCCCCAACGTCTGTGGCGACGGCCGGCAGCCCACTCGCTCCGGCTTCGAGCAAGACCATCGGGAGCCCTTCCCAGGCGGAAGACATTACAAAACCGTCCGCGGCGTTCATCAGCGCGGGTACATCGTCTCTGAGGCCCAGAAAGTCGACGGCCTGTTCCAAGTTGTGTTGGGCAACCAGCGTCCTGATCTGCTTCTCCAAGCTGCCAGCGCCTACGATGACCAGCCTCGCATCTTCGCGCTCGGTATGCACAGCCGAAAACGCATGGATCAGGTTCGGGTAGTCTTTCGCCTCTTCGAACCGCCCCACGGCAATCCAGACAAACTGCCCATCAAAACCCAGCGTTTCTCGCGTGGCCTGCCGAAGCTCGCCGTCTGGATGGAAACGCGACGTGTCGATCCCGTTGTACATCGTGCGAATCTTCTGTGCCGGCACAGCCTTGATGTCGACGTACCGGTCGACCGCTCGCTGGCTGACGTTGGTCGTAAAATCGGCCAGAAAATCCGTTGCACGGTACCCAAGTTCGAGTGCACGCCCCCCCTCGATGACATTGTGTGCCGTCGAAATCACCACGGGGATGCGTGTCAACAGCCTGGCGAGCCGGCCCAGCAGATTTGCGTGCACCATGTGGGTGTGCAAGACATCCGGCCGTTGTCTCTGGAGCACGCTGCGCAACCGTAGCAAACTTCGAGGATCGGGCACCCCGGGCGACATGCCAAGCTCATCGACACTAACGCCGGCATCGGCCAGCTCGTCTTCTAGCGCGAGCGGAGGCAACATGGACACCACGTGGACGCCCCAGCCACGCTGTTTCAGGCGAACCGCTAGCTGGACCAACTGAATCTCTGCACCCGCGCGCGCCAGGCCCGTGGTCAGAAACGTGACGGTTCGTCCTGCAGAATCGTATGTAGGTTCGGCCGTCAAGTACGCGCGTGCAGTGAAGGAATACTCGGGAAGGATGCGGTCAGACATTGCCTTCCCAAAGAACGGTGTCTACCCAAAGAACGGTGCTCCTCTCGTTCATTCGCATCAAGAAACGAGGAATCGCTCCCGTTCGCTCAGGACACGGAGGCCGGCTTCGCTGAAAATGAGGGACGTTGGTCTGCCGTTGATGCCGGCCTCAATAACTTGAGGTAGGCCATAGTTGCAGCCGGTACCCGAAAACGGTCCAGCGCTTCTTCCTGAACGGCTGTGGGCTCCTCCCCCAGCGCATCCAAGATGGCTTCGGCGAGTAACTCGGGTGAACTCGGGCGCACCAGCCGGCCGTAGGCTCCATCGTTCAGGATTTCACCTGGGCCGCTCTTGCAATTCGTGGAGACGACCGGCGTGCCGAGGGCTAACGCCTCGATAAGGGCGGTCGGGAGTCCTTCCCAGATGGATGAAAGCACGTAGAGATCTGCAGCCCGCATGTAGGCGTAGGGGTTGCTCACGAAGCCAGGCATCTGAAAGGTGTCGGCGTCGAGCCCAAGCTGTGTGGCCTGCTGTTCGAGTGCAGCGCGCTCTTCTCCTTCCCCGAGAATCAGGAGCCGAGCCGATCGCGTCTTCCGGACCTGTGCAAACGCGTTTAGCAGCGTAGGATAATCCTTGGCTGCGGTGAGCCGGCCAACGGCCAGAATCACAGGATCGGTGCTTTGCTCAAACCAGGGATGGCCAGCTAGCAAACGGCCTTGTTCGAAGACCTTGGGGCGCAGGACCGGATTGTAAATCGCGTGTACTCTGCCCGCCGGCAGGTTGGTCTGTTCGAGAAAATCCGCACGCGCAGACTTCGACACCGTCACAATGGCATCCGCCTTTCGGTAAAACCTGCGGACGAGTGCCGGCACGAGCTTGTCTTGCCAACGCGGCGAGGCCTCTTTGTCGGCCGACAACGTGCTGTGCACCGCCACAACCAGCCGGCAGTCCACTCCTGAGAATGCCCGAGCCCAGATCGCGATCAGGTTCGCGTGATCCAAGGCCGAGAGCATGGCTACGGGGCGCTCCGACTTGAAATAGCGCACCAGCGGAAGGAAGCTCGTCAGCACCCTCGGGGATTT
Organism: Bacteroidota bacterium; assembly: GCA_038749615.1. GTDB lineage: Bacteria > Bacteroidota > Rhodothermia > Rhodothermales > DATKEJ01 > JBCDHV01. The sequence continues at coordinate 5,565 of JBCDHV010000010.1, read as the reverse complement.
CAAATCGACGAGCCGGACACCCGATGGCACCTGATCGAGGTAATCTCCGTCGGCATGTGCTACGACCAAATCCACTGCGTAGCCGGCTGAGAGCAGGCCCTCTGCAACGTTCAACGTGACCCGCTCTGCCCCCCCGGCGCACAGATACGGAATAAAAAGTGCAATTCGTTCAGGCGAGGGCATTGGGCGTATTTGAACAGACGAAGCGTACGAATGAGGCAACAGGCGTTGATTGTGTGGCCTGTGCATGGATCGGGAAGCCGCCGGGTGGTACTATCAAGCGCACCACTGAGGGCGGTTGCGCGCAGTAGCTGCCTAGTTGCTCAAAAGCTACGCCGTAGTGCCGGCTACCCGGTGAAGTGCGGGCGAAATGAACCATTGCATTTCCCGTTCGAGCCTGGTTGCCGGCTGTAATGGCCTGCAGCGCGCCGCATAGTATACCAATCACATCTCTTTGCGAGGCATTTCATCTCCATGAACCAAGTTATGCGGTTGGGTCTCAGCAGCTTTTTCGTTCTGTTGTTGGCATCGAGTGCATCTCTGTGCACCAAGCGTCTTCCTGCCAATGAGACGCCTCATCTTCGTAGCACCCCTGACTTGGTGCTGATTTCGATAGACGGCTTCCGGCACGACTATCTGGATCTGGCGGACACGCCCAATTTCGACCGACTGGCGCGCATCGGAACGGGAGCCCTGCCGCTCAAATCGGTGTTCCCGACGAAGACCTTTCCCAATCATTACACCCTCGTCACGGGGCTGTACCCTGAGAACCACGGGATCGTGGGCAACACGATGTACGATCCAGAGATGGACGCCCGCTTCTCCTTGGGCAACCGAGACGCCGTCCGGGACTCCCGATGGTGGGGCGGAGAGCCGATCTGGTCGACCGCCGAGAAACAGCAGGTCCGCGCTGGCACGTATTTCTGGCCGGGCACCGAGACCGAGATCGCCGGTGTGCGCCCGTCGATCTGGGAGCCGTACGATGGGCGCATCCCCAACGAAGAGCGCGTCGAGACCGTGTTGTCGTGGATGGACCTCGATGCGGATGAACGCCCTGGGTTTTTCACGCTGTACTTCTCGAACGTCGACGACGCCGGCCATGCCCGTGGCCCTGAAGCACCGGAGACGAAACGGGCTATCGAGAACGTGGACCGGATGATCGGCCTGCTCATCGAAGGCCTGGAGCGCCGGGGCACCCTCGAGCGCACCAACATCCTGATCGTTTCGGATCATGGGATGGCGTCCACCAGCCGGGACCGCGTTGTTTTTCTGGACGACTATGTGGATCTCGAACCGTTGAGCGTGCTCGACCAGGGCGCTCTGCTCACAATTTGGCCCAACGATGTCCCTGTCGACGTGGTGTACGAAGCCCTACACGAAGCCCATCCACGCCTCACCGTCTACAATCGATCTACCATACCAGACTCGCTGCGCCTGTCCGGCTCTCCCAGGCTAGCGCCCATTCTGGGCATCCCGGACGTCGGATGGTCGGTCGGGACGAGGGGCCAGCATGCCAGAGCGCCTGAGCGCTACGACGGTGGGAATCACGGCTATGCCCCCTGGACGCCTGATATGTACGCGTTCTTCCTGGGTGCCGGCCCCGCGTTCAACCCTGTTACTGACCGTCCCCTCCTCCGCAACATCGACCTCTACGAGTTGATGGCGGACCTCCTGGAGATCACGCCGGCTCCCAACGACGGAAGCCTGAAGCGGATCAGCGGCCAGCTCGGCCGGCCTGTGAACTAGCTCCTGGATCTCAGCTTCTGGATTTTACCGTCGCCGCCACACGCCGGCCCCACAATTTCAGATCATCCAACCAGAGGTAGATCGAGGGCAGCACGACGAGTGTCACGACCGTCGAGAACGTCAGCCCACCGACGATCGCCCGGGCCATTGGGAAGTACTGCGGGCCGTCTCCGCCGATCTGGGACGTGCTGACGCACAACGGCAGCAAGCCCAACACGGTGGTCGCAGCCGTCATCAGAATGGGCCGGAGGCGGTCCTGCCCTCCTTGGAGCACGGCGTCGGTCCGGCTCAATCCTTGGGCACGCAGCTCGATCACATGGTCCAGCAACACAATGCCGTTGTTGACCACAATGCCGATCAACACCAGGATGCCGATCCATGCCATTACGGAGAAGACCGTCCCGGTGAAGAGGAAGAACCACATCACGCCGATGATGGCGAAGATGATACTCGTCCAGATGGCTGCCGGCGTGATCAGACTCTCAAAGAGCGCGGCCATGACGAGGTAGATCAGCGCCAACGCGAGGAGCATGTTGATGAGCATGATGTTCTCGGACTGCTGAGCATCCGAAAAACTTCGCCCAAAGGTCCAGGTGTAGCCATCCGGCAACCGGACCTGGTCCATGACGGCCGTGATGCGGTCCCGGGCTTCATCCGGATCGATATCCAGCAGTTCGAGCTCGATACCGAGTACCGTTCGACGGTCGTCTCGGCGGATGGTACTTGGGCCACGGGCAATCTCGAGGTCCGCAACGGCGGCAAGCGGAAGCTGCCGGCCATCATCCGTGACGATGGGCAGTTGCGTCAGGTCGGCGACGGTTTGCCGGTCGGCGTCTTGGAACGCGACTGTCACATCGACCTCGCCTTCCGGCGTGCGAAGCGTGCGGAGCGGTAAGCCGCGCAGCGCAGCCGCAACCGTGGTCGCGACCTGATCTGCCGAGAGGCCCTGCTGAGGCGCGCGTTGGCGGTCGACTCGCACCCGTACTTCTTCACCTCCCACCTCTGCGCTCGAACGCACGTTCGTCAGCCCCTCGACGGAGGCCAACGTGCGCACCACATCATCCGACAAATCGATCAGGCGCTCACTCGACGGCCCTACCAAGGAGACACTGAGCCGTTCGCCGTTCATACGGCCTCCCCAGTCAAACATCGGATCGCCGATCACGACCGTCGGCATGCCGGCCAAAATCTCGTCCTGAATCTCCTCATTCGACTTCGTGCGCTCGTCCTCGCGCAAGTAAATCCTCGAAAACGCAAAGTTGTCCGTGAAGTAGCTGTAGACCGACTCGAACTCGAACGCGTCCTGATGAGCGTAGAGGTAGTCTTCCATCCGCGTGACTTCTTCTTCGACGCGGTCAACTGTGTAGGCACTGTTGATGTGGTAGACCAACTCGAGCGAGTCCTCGCCGTCCTCATTCGGGAAGAAATCGAAGCTTACAAAGCCAATCGGTACGGCGGTACTCAGCAGCAAGCCGACAATCCCGAAGAACGTGAGCCATCGGTGACGAAGCGTCCACCCGAGGAGCCGGCCATAGCGGTCGACGATCCGGTCTACGAACGTCTCCTTCCGTTTCGGAGGCTTGATCCGGTTGGTCAGAATGGGGATGACCGTCTGCGAGATGATGAGTGAGGTCGTCAGCGCGATGATGAGCGCCATGGCGACGTGCTTCAGGAACAAAGTCACCTGATCGGCGGGGCTCACGATGGCCGGCATGAAGACCACGCCCGTCGTGATGGTGCCGGCGATGACCGCCAAACTGACCGCCTTGACACCATTGATCGTTGCGTTCTCGTCGTCCGGGTTCTTCAGCCGTTCCTGGTGGATACTCTCCGTGATCACCACGGCATTGTCGACCAGCATCCCAACGGCCAACATCAGGCCCATCAGCGACAGCACGTTGAGCGAGAAGCCCAGGAAGTACAAGCCGGCGAGCGTCACGAGGATCGAGATCGGCACGGAGAGGGAGACGATCAGCGTGGTGCTCCACTGACGCAGGAAGAGAAACAGCACGAAAAACGACAGCACCGCGCCCAACGCGCCGGCGCTGATGACTTCACGAATGGACGACTTCACACTCGCCGCCTGGTCGTCCGTTACGATGAGTTCGATCCCTTCGAGCTGCGGGTCCAACCCGATCTCACGGATCTCTTCATTGACCCGGTCCGCAACAGCAACGGTGTTGTATCCCGAGGCCTTGAACACATCGATCCCGATGGCAAACTCACGGTCGAGGTGCCGGCCTTCGTAGAGCTTGGGCCGCTTGTAGCTCACCGTGGCCACGTCTTTGAGCCGAACAGGGCCTTCTCCAACGATGACGTTTTCGAGGTCCTCCGGAGACGTGAGGTCACCAATGGGCTGTACGCTGAGCCGGCGGCCTCCGTCGGTTATCCGGCCGGCACCGACGGCAAAGTTGGCGTTTTGCAACGTGTTGAACAGCGCGCCGGGGTCGATCCGGTGAGCCGCCATGCGAGCTGAAGACAGTTCGACCCGCAGTTGGCGCTTCTGTACGCCGTAGAGTTCGACCTTGCTCACGCCCTCTAAGCGTTCGATGCGGCGCTTGAGCCGGCGGTCGAGCAAATCGTACGAGGTCTTCAGGTTACGCTTGCTGGAAATGCGGTACTCGAGCAACTCCTCATCCGCCGTCGACATCGTGTAGACGTAGTACCGCTGGAAATCCGTCGGTAAATCGTCTCGGATGCTGTCCAGCTTTTCTCGAACCTCGGCAACCTTGATCCCGATGTCCTCGCCCCAATCGAACGACATCTGGATGCCGACCTCATTCTCGCGGGAGAACGTGGACATCCGCTTGACTTTGCTGACGGTTCCCAGCACATCCTCAGCGGGGCGCGTGATGAGCCGCTCGATTTCAGCCGGCGTGCTGCCCTGATACGGCATCGAGATGTAGAGTCCCGGGAACTCTACCTCGGGAAACTTCGCGAGGGGGAGCCACTGGCTCGACATCAAGCCGAGCACGACGGCACACACGAACCCCATCAGAATGGTGACCGGCCGGCGGAGTGCAAATTTGGGCAGCACGTACGTCTTGGCGTTTCAGTGAACGTATCAGGAGACTGTATCAGAAGACTAGATCAGCGGCTCTTTACCAGAGCAAACCGGTCCAACACGTCGTAGACGACCGGAATCACGACCAGCGTGAGCGCCGTCGACACTACGAGGCCACCAATGACCGTGACTGCCATCGGTGCGCGGACTTCAGCGCCTTCGCCAACACCCAAAGCGAGCGGCAGCAGGCCCAGAACCGTCGTGAGCGTCGTCATGAGGATGGGCCGCAACCGCAGCCGGCCGGCTTCCCGAATGGCCTCGCCTCGCTCCATCCCTTCGGCACGCAGCGAGTTGATCAGGTCGATGAGCACGATGGCGTTGTTCACCACGATGCCGGCCAGCAAGATCAACCCGATGAAGACCACGACGCTGACCGTCGAGCCTGTGACAAACAGCCCCCACACCGCCCCGATCAAGGCGAGCGGCACGGAGAACAGGATGACCAACGGGTGAATGAACGACTCGAATTGGGAGGCCATCACCAGGTAGACCAGGAAGACAGCAAGCAGGAGCGCGAACATGAGCGACCGGAAGCTGCCGGCCATTTCTGCGTTCTGCCCACCGAGCCGTGCAACCGTACCCGGCGGCGTCCGCACTTCATCGATGATGCCTTGCAGTTCCTCAGCGGCCCCGCCGAGATCCCCAAAGCCGAGATTGGCCCGGACCAGCGCGACGCGTTCCTGGTTGATCCGGCGGATTTCTCCTGGACCGTTTTCGATGGTGATGTCGGCCACGGCTTCCAGCGGGACGGGCCG
>JBCDHV010000009.1:0-21378 GCA_038749615.1 Bacteroidota bacterium | reverse complement strand
CAGCGGAATGCCGGCCTCCCGGTATGGCCCGGCCACCCTATCGAACGCCTGCGCAACGGGAAGCAGTAAACGCTCCAGATGAATGAGCCGCTTCGAGAGCGAAATGCTTCGGCCTCCAGACCACTCCGCATAGAGCGGCAGGCGCTCGCGGTTGAGCTTGATCGCGGCATCCAGATGCGCGGTGAACCCGGTGTCATGCATGCTAGACCTTCAACTGCTAGTTTCGAGGCCGGCCTTCCATCCCAGCCGGCCAAGACTCGGACCCCCGCTCGGCTCGGCTGATCACCCTTTTCCTATTCGCCATGGACGCCGTCATTCATCAATCTGTCCAGCTTCGCACATCCGTATCCGAAGCGTTTGACTTGTTCATCGAGCCCACACAGCTCACCTCGTGGCTTACAGCGAAAGCGAACGTCGAGCCAACCGTGGGCGGACGCTACGAGCTCTTCTGGCAACCTGAGACCCCTGAGGACAACAGCACGATCGGGTGCCGCATTACCGCGCTCGTACCGAATCAGTTGCTCGCCTTCGAGTGGCGCAGCCCCAAACCGTTCAAACATTTCGCAAACGACGCCGACCCGCTAACGCACGTCGTGGTCTCGTTCGTGCCGGGCGATGGGAAGACAACCGTCCATCTCGTGCATTCGGGTTGGCGCAGCACAGACGAATGGGCAGAAGCCATGCACTGGCAAACGCGGGCGTGGGAAGGCGCTCTAGCGAAGCTCTCGGCGCGGGTTCACGCCTGATGCGGCTTTGCCGGCGTGTGCACCCCACAACATAACCCATAATGCATCACGTCGTCTGTCGCAAACTGATTGGGAGATGAATACGAGGGCGCGTTCTTGGGCACCTACTCCATCTCGCCCAACGCTCCTTCCCCATGCGCTCGTATCAACTCCTTCTCGCTGCCCTGTGTGGGCTGCTCTGCTCTCCCTTTGCCTCAGCCCAACCCGAGCCCACTCTCCGTGCGGCCAACTCCCCTGACGCGCTCGCCGACAGCGTGGTCGCTGCATTTGCTGAGGGTAACCAAGCCGCGTTCGACGCGTGGTATCCTTTCGACGATGGCCGCAGTTTGCTTGCTTCTGGGCTCAAAGATGGGGACGAACGCGTCGTCCAACTCTCGGAAGTGGTCTCTCAGACAGAGGACAAAGCTACGCTTTTGATCGGGGCGTTTCTCCGCTTCGGCAACACCGGCGACGAGACGATCTACGCCGGCGATCTCTCTGGGCTCTACCTCGCTGGTCTCGACGAAACAGGACGCTGGCGTCTGACCGAGCGCATCGGGTGGGAATCACTGGACCGTGCGCATTCGCACCGTTTGCACGTCGAGTTGCTCCCCGGATGGGGGCTGGACGTGGTAGACACGCTCGCGGTCGAGGTTCGCTCTCCCCACGGGCTGCTCTTCGCGCTCAATCACGCGGCGATCGTTGAATCCGTCGTCCTCAACGGCGAGCCGGTAGACTATCTCTTAGGCGGCGGGCGGCTGTGGATCGACGCGCCAGCCGGCGACACGGCGTACGTGGTCCTGACGCACAGCGTTCACGTGGCCCAGGATGCCGGCACGAGCATCAATTCCGGGCGTTTCGAGACCGACTTCGGGCACGTCCGGAATCAGTACCATTGGCATGCCTTCGGCGACTACGACGACGACGCGACGATGCAGCTCACCGTGCGCTCACCAGCCGACGTGCACGTTGCTACCGATTTGCCTCAGCAGGTTCGTGTTCAGGATGAGGTCAGAATCACGCGCGGGGAATCGGAAGGCTTGGCCGGCCCGGCGTCGCTCTTCTACGATGCCGGCTGGGAGCCCACGGTACGTTCGGCGGGTGACTACAGCCTAGCGGTATTCGCTACACCCGATTTCGAGCCCTCAGCAGACAGTCTCGCCAAGGTCTTCGTGATGAGTGCCGAGAAGCTGAAGGAACGTTTCGGCTCACCGCCCGGCACCTACATCGCGGTGGTGCAACAGCGCGCGCGGCCTGGAAACGGGTGGCCGTTCATGTCCAACAAGGTGATCGCTGCCTATGCGAACGGCGGCTTTCTTGCGTCTTCGTTTCCGCACCCTCGGGCGCTGTTTGGCCACGAGGTAGCTCATGCATGGACCTCGCCCTCTGGGCCGGCTCGAAACTTCTTGAGCGAAGGATGGGCGACCTACGCGGAGTCGATCTTGCTTCAGGATCAGTATGGGCCAGGGACAGAAGCGCTGTTCTGGGAGACCAAGCGCAACAACTACTTCGCGGGCAACTACGAAGGCAATGCGCGCCTTGCCGATGACGCCGGGAACGATGGCGTCTCGTACGACAAAGGTGCCTGGGTCATGCGGATGCTTATCGATCACATGGGGAAAGACGCCTTCGACGCCGGCCTACGCACGTTTGCCCGCTCGTCACCGGCGGATTACCCCGCCTTCGTCGCGGCCATGAACGCCGCTGCCGGCAGCGACATCCGCCCGTTTCTCGACCCCTGGATGGACAATAGTCTCGTTCCGGATCTCCGCGCAGACCTGGACGGACAGACGCTGGTGGTAAGCCAGGTCCAGGAGGGCACACCTTACCGTCTCGACGTGGAGGTAGACCTTGCAACGCCGGCGGACACTCACCGGGTACAGGTTCTCCTAGACGCAGCCGAAGCTCGTGTCGAGTTGGGCGACATCTTACCGGATGCTGAGTTGGCGAGCGCAGCCGTTCTAATCGATCCAGACCACCGCCTCCTCGTCCGCCGGCTACGCGGTGAACGAGTCCGACTCACCGTCGACGCACCATCCGACGCCACAGTGGAGCTCTCGGGCGATTTCTACGTGCGGGGCATGGTTCCAGCGGTCTATGACGGTGAGCGTTGGAACGCTGAGATTCCGTTGGTGGCCGGCACGTATTTCTACAACTGGCGCATCAACGGCTCGTGGAAGACGCCCACGTCACTGCAGGTGGAGCCGGTAGAAGTGCTGGGTATGGGAGACGTGTATCCGTGAGGGGCGTGTACCTGTGAGAGACGGGCACCCAGCGGGACAGGCAAGCCACAAAACCGACGGCACATAAAAAAAGGGCGTCAAGTCCCCGGCTCCTTCCCCAAGCCAGCCGGGAACCGACGCCCATGTCGGTGGCCGCATGTGCGGCAAAAGGCGGGCCAACAACCCCCTGGCTCCTTCCCCAAGCCAGCCAGGGGGCGTTGTGCCCGACTCGAAGACCGGTGGCCGCGCGGTACGCTGCGGTCGGTCAATGCCGGGGAGACATCCACTTCTTGGCTCCTTCCCCAAGCCAGCCAAGAAGCGATGCTCCCACATCGAGCAGACTCGCGCTTGATCAGCACTTGCTCATCGCGAGCGAGTCAAAACGTTCAATTCGTTCAACTGGTCGCAATTATACAGCGACTTCGTTCATCTGTCAAGAGTTGAACGGATTATTTTTTTCTGCTTTCTTCTTGCCACGGGCTTCATCAATATCAAAAATATAGACTTATGTCCGATAAATTTTTTCGACCCAAAAAACATCCATACGATCATTTTGGTCGATTTGATCGATTTGGACGATTCGATCAGTCAGAGCGTGCCTTCTAGCATGCTCAAATCGATCATCGGAGCGGGATCTGATCGGTTTTGCGCCCAACAGACCTTGCCCAAGCAGACCTTCAGTGCGCTCTACGTCCTCTCGGGTGTCGAGACAGCCCGAGTGTCAAGGCAGCCCGGGTGTCAAGGCAGATTGTACGCGTGCACCTGTGCGGCCCTACCGCAGTGCAGCCTCCAAATCGCGCATGGAGCCGCAGCGGAGGATCGGTGCCGGCCAGTCGATGGCCTCAGCAGCACGCCCGCCGACGGCGACGACCTCGGCGCGCTGCGCCACGGTCGAGAGGGTCGCGGTGAGTTCGGCCAATCTCACAGACGACACCGGCGAGACCATCGCACACCAGACGACGGCCGGCTTGTAAACCTCAACCGCTTGCTCCAAGGCCTGAGTAGGCGTGTTGGGGCCGAGGTTGACGGTCCGGTAGCCCCCAGAGGTCAGCACGACGTCCGAAATGAGCGTTGGGAGCACATACGGGTCGTGCTCGGGTGCAGCACCAATGGCGACCGGTGCCTCGTCTGCCACCTCTGGCATGAGCAAACGAAGCTGGGCAAGCACTTCCTGGCAGAGCGCGGTGGCACGGTGCTCGGTGAAAATGCCGGTCTGTTCATGGTGGTACAACTCGCCGAACCGCCGTAGAGCCGGTGCCATTGCGCCATCCCAGATCTCCGCCGGGGACGTGCCGGCAAGGTAGGCCCCAACGATCATGGAGCGCGCCGCATCGAGCTGCCCCTCATAAAGCGTAGCGTAGAACCGATCAGCCGTCAACTCTATGACCTGCCCACTCTCCGACTCGCGAGGCGGTAATCCCAGCAGATCCGGACGAAGCACGTCCAGGTTGCGTTCTCGGATGAACGAGACCGCGTCGGCCAACAGAATGCGGCGGTGCCCTCCAGCCGTGCGCGAAACGCCGATCAAGCCCGCGTCGACCCAGCGTTTTACGGACGACTGGCTCACACCGATGACCTCGGCGAGTTCACGTGGGGACAAGGTTCTGCTGACCACTGCTTCTCTCTATCTCTGGGCTACCGGAACGGAGTAGCCGCCGGCGACTTAACAAATACCGTTCATATTGGACGATTTGCACGAATTTAAGCTTTTTCCTATGCCAGTTTCAACGCCACACCCGCCGTCGACCGCCTCTGTTGCCATCGTGGGGGCAGGCGCGAGTGGCCTTCTTGCAGGCCGCCGGCTCCAAGAGGCCGGCTTCCAGGTACAGATTTTCGAGAAGTCGCGCGGCCCGAGTGGGCGGCTGTCTACACGCCGGCAAGCCGGATATGCGTTCGATCACGGCGCGCAGTACTTCACGGTGAAGGACAACCGCTTTCGGCCTATCGTGGACGAATGGATCGAAGCCGGCGTGGTGGCCCCTTGGGGCGGTAGCATCGCTGTGCTGAAGCAGGGCGACGTGACGCCCAAAGACTCAGGGCCAGGCCGGTACGTCGGCGTTCCTCGCATGAGTTCGCTGGGCCGGCATCTGGAACCAGGGCTCGACATCGTCTACAAGACCCGCGTCGGGTCTGCGGAACAGACCGAGAATGGCTGGGCGCTCGTGTCCGACGCCGGAGACGATCTGGGCACATTCGAAACGTTGCTGATCACCGCACCGCCCGAGCAAACGCTCCCGTTCGTGGAATCGGTGCCGGCGCTTCACGAGCAGGTGGCCGGCGTTGACATGCTTCCGTGCTGGGCTGTCATGGCAGCCTTTGACACGCCCCTCCCGCTCAATGTGGATGGGGCGTTCGTGCACGACAGCCCGTTGAGCTGGGTCGCCAGAAACACCTCGAAGCCCGGCCGGCCCGAGCCTGAAACCTGGGTTCTCCACGCTTCCCCGGAATGGTCAACGGCACACCTCGAAGAAGAAAAAGACGCCGTTGCGCCGCAGCTGCTGGAGGCATTTTTCGAGGCTGCGGGAATCACTCCCGTCGAACCTGCCTTCGCAACGGCGCACCGATGGCGCTACGCGCAAGTCGGAAATCCATTGAACGAAGGGTGCCTGTGGGACCAGGCCACCCGTCTCGGCGTAGCCGGCGACTGGTGCAACGGCTCCCGCGTCGAAGGCGCGTTCATGAGCGGCCTCCTCCTCGCCGAGAAACTGATCGGGAGCCGGATACCTTCGAGCTGAGGTACAAAGCGAGCCAAGCAGGCGGGCAAAAGCGGTCGTGCGAGATCTCGCGCCCGAAAGTCAAGCGATCCGGCCGCGCTCTACCTCCGGCTCCACACCGAGCGACGCGAGCCATCTCGCCCATCCCCCCTTCCACTTGACCACTCCTCCACCCATCCACGCAAACCATGCGCCTCCTTCTCCTGAGCAACTCGACGAACCCTGGGTCCGGCTATCTTCAGCATGCCGAAAACTGGTTCGCTGATTTCCTGGGGCCGGCCCCTTTGACGCTCGCGTTCGTGCCGTTCGCCGGCGTCACGATTTCGCATGACGCCTACACGGCGCGCGTGCGGGACCGGTTCGAACCGCTGGGGCACACGGTCCAGAGCGTGCACGAAGCAAAGCACGCCGCCCAACTCCTCCGGAACGCCGATGCTATTCTGGTAGGCGGCGGCAACACGTTCGTACTGCTGGAAACGCTCTACCGCAAAAGCCTACTCGATGTGATCCGGGCACAAGCGATGGCCGGCACGCCCTACATCGGCTGGAGCGCCGGCTCGAACTTGGCCGGCCCGACGATCCGCACCACGAACGACATGCCAATTGCCGAACCTCCCCGCTTCGTCTCGCTCGGCCTCGTCTCGTATCAGATCAATCCGCACTACACCGACGCGCACCCGCCCGGCCACCAAGGGGAAACCCGCGCCCAACGCATCGCCGAGTTCACGGTCGTAAACCCGGAGGTCACCGTCTACGGCCTCCCAGAAGGAACGGCAATCCGCGTGGAGGAAGACGCCCACACCTTGATCGGCGGCCAAGCTCGCCGCTTTCTCGGCGCTGACGAGCCCGTCTGGGTAGACGAGATCGCCGGATAGATGGCCGCACGGCGTACCGCCGTATCTTCCGGGCGTCCATCACGCCCTAGCTCTCTTCGCATGCCCTACCTTCGCCTTCTTCTCCTCGCCTGTGTAGTCGCCTGGCTTCCTGGGTGCGACAATACACCCGACACCGATGAGCCGGCTCCAGAGGGCGCGTTGACGGTGCTGCCGGTCGGCGACTCCCGTGTGCAGGGCGCGCGGCCTCGTTTTGAGAGCTACCGCTACGAGTTGTGGAAAAACTTCGTCTCGGATGACCAACCGGTCGACTTCGTGGGGCCGCTCGATGACGAGGCCTCGTACCCCGGCTTCCAAGGCCGGCGGTTCGATGACGACCATGCCGGCGTTGGCGGCTTCACCACGCTGGATGTCCTGAACAGCTTCGACGAAATCCAGGGCAGTCTTGACGAGGCTCCAGGCGTCGTTCTCCTGGGCATCGGGGGCAACGATCTATTGAGCAACCGAACACCCGAAGAGACCTTCGCCAGCCTCAACGAGATCATCGACCGGTTTCAAGCAGCCCATCCCAACGCAACCATCATCGTCGAGCAAATCGCACCGGGCCTCTCTCGGTTCATGACGGCGGAGCGGCAACGCGTTTTTGATGGCTACAACGCGCTGATCGAAACGCTGCCTGCCAACCAAACGACGGCGACCTCCACGATTCTGCTCGTAAACATGGCGGAGGACTGGGAAGACCGGTACATGGCCGACAATGTGCACTACAACGAAGCCGGCGCCAAGGCCGTGGCGGACCGCTACTACGAGGTCATCGACGCCACATTTTTCGAGGTAGCCCAAGAATCGAGGTAGCCCAGGGATAGCGTGGCGTAGTGCCCGTCACGTCGTGATCGTGTCGTAAATCTTGATGTCCTGCCAGAAACCAACCGTGTCCTGGCGGAACTGCTCGTGATCGGGGTGAACTTGGTAGACCTCATGGCCGGCGGAATCGTCGAAGGCGAGGACCAGAGCATAGTCGTAGCTATCATCCACGATGCCCCGCTCGGCAGGGGGCGAGGTGCCTACGAAGCCGGCTCGCACGGTGTCGATGGCTTTCAGCATCTGTAGGCCACGTTCGAAGAGGGCCCGTTCTTCGGTGCTGAGGTCTGGGCGCATCCAGAAGTAGACGCAGTGGACGAATTGACCAGGCTTCGGGGCCGCTGCAGCTGACGAGGTGGCGCCTCCTGCGATGAGAAGAGCAGAGCCGGCTACGGCGCTCCGAGAAACAAAATCGCGGCGGTTCATGGGTGTCGGTAGTAGGGAATGAAAAGCAAAGCAACAAAAGGTAGCCCGCCGGCCACGATCTTGCGCCTCCGAGCTTACACCTGTGCCGTTTCAGCCAGCAGACCAGCCGCTCATCCACCGGCGAAGGGCGGCCGCAGCCTCCCGGCATTGCTCAGCGGCAACCTCGAACGCTGCGGCAACCTCCCAGCCACCGGCCTCGTCCGCCTTCAACTGCACAGTGAGAAGCATGCAGCCCGTCCGCTCCGTACGGCAGGTCATCAGCAATCCGCCTTCGAGGGCCTCCCACTGGAGGTCCCTCTCTGCGCTCAGAACGTCGGCGGCCGAGCCGAAGAAGGCAGCGAGCCGTTCTGGGCCGAGGTCTGAAATCCGCAGCCGGGCCTGCACGCCCCCACGCTCCACCTGGGCCTCGAACGTGTACCATCCCTCCCGCTCAGCCGTGGGCTCGGTAAACTCGTACAACTCCAGCCGGCCGCTCGATATGAAGGTGATCATTTCGATATGAGGCTGATCATTTCGATATGAAGGTGATCATAGAGACTGCCAGAAAGAACCCAGAGTAGATTACCGAAGGCAGTGCCAGTAGTGAATCCAATCGATGAACATCCCCGCGTGAATCCCTGCGTCGTCGAACGTGGCAGCCAGTTCGGCTGAAACGGCAGCCCGCGCTTGTTCGAAGACCGCTCCCTCTCGGCGCGTACAGGCACACAACGGGGCACGCTCAACAGCCTCCACCGTCGCGTCGTAGATCCGGACGAGCAGGTCCAGGATACGTGCGTACGATGCGTCTGGGTGTCCTGGAACGCGCCGGCGAAACGCAGCCACGGCCCGTTGCTCGCTGCCGTACTGCCGGTGCGTGCGGTACCGGATGATGATGTCCATCGCCACCTCACGCAGGTTCTCATCTGCCAGGTCGATTGCTGGTGAGGTCACGGTTGCCCCTGTCCGGCCTCGATGGCAGCCACGAATTCAGCCGGCCGTTCCGGAGTCACGACGATAGTCTTCTCGGGCAACTGGAGCACGACGGCATTCGCAGTGTCCGTCACATACGCCTGGTACGCCCCGAGCACGGCATTCCGGAAATAACCAATAAACCCAAAGGCCCCGCCGATTCCGAAGGTCCGTACCGAACCCACCGTCACTCCGGGCGCATGATTCGCGTGCTCGATTTCAGCGAGATCAACCCGGTTGGCCCAGCCGAGCCGGTGAATGAGCAGGTGCCCATCCGTCACGCTGTACCCCCGCACAGCGAAAGCTGCGGTGAGTACGATGATGCCGTATGGAATCAGAGATAGCCACCCTTCGGTAAGCACGCCAACGGCTACACAGATGGCAACGAACGCGCCCGTGAGCAGCTTGAGCTTCGAACTCCACGGAGCGGAAAAGTGCTGGGACATGAGTGCTGATGGTCGGGTAGGGCTTCACGGCAGAGTTAGGAAAAATACCGCTACGACGACAGCACCAATTGCTAGGAAAATGAAGGTCCAAAATACATGACGCCTCGTGGCTGCCGGCAGAGGGTCGTCTGACCAGGAGACCTTGAGCAGTAGCCATGCGGCATACAGTTGCAGCGGCAGAAACGCCAGACCTAGCGCGGCGGCGTGGAGGGCCGCGCGAGCATTCACTTCGGCCTCGGATTCGGGCGTCTCTGCATCTTCGAGTGGCTCCACAGTGGAGAGCACATGCTGCGCGTACTCGACTTCGATGGCCGGCACCTGAAGCCGAACACCGCCGATCGCGTTGCTGAGCAACCAGTCCGCGATGACGAGCTCGGCGTCGGCAATTTGCACAGTGAGACCTTCCGATTCGAGCCGGCCTCGCACGATTTCGGCCTCGAACGGCGTCCGGTACCGGGCGATGGTCACGAGGCGCTGCGGGATTCCTGCGTCTGAAGACTCCATGCGGGTGACGAGGATCGAGGTTAGGTGTCCGGTGGGCGATGCCCGATCAGCACGGGCTGGTAGAAGACATCGTCGGCGCGTTGTACGCCGCCGAAGCCGGCACGCTCCATCAGTTGCATGAGCGTGCCTACAGAGACCGCATAGTACGCCGTACGCGAAGCATGTACGGCAGGAGGCGCTCCGTCAGGATGCTCGATGACGTACATCGTCGTGTCGTACACCATGTTGGGAGCCGTGTCTGAGGCCGTTGCGTTCGAACCGTCGCGCCATTCCCAGACTTGCATCAGCACGTAGCGCGTGCCGTTTTCGGTGCGGGCCGCATACGGATGGAGCTGCACGCCCCCTCGCTCCACGGCTTCGTAGTCGCGCACCGAAACGAGGCAAAGCCCGCCCGGCAAAAGCGCGTGGTAAAAGGCCTCGAAGGCCTGGAACAGATCCGCATCCGTCAGCAAATGCGGCATGGCATTGTCGCATGCGATGACGGCATCGAACCGCGATCCTGGAGGCTTGCGCATGTCGCCTACCCGAAAGTCGACGGTGAGGCCGCGCGCAGCGGCTTCCCGTTTCGCCCGCTCTATGGAAGCCGGCGCCAGATCCGATCCGGTCACCGCGTAGCCCCGAGCGGCCAACGGGAGCGCCTGCGTCCCGATGCCACAGGCTGCGTCGAATACAGTCCGTGCCGGCCGCCTGCAGTGGGCCCGGATGAGCCGGTCGAGCGCCTCGCCCTGCTGGCGCATGCTCGCCTCCCAGTCTGCAAAGATCAGATGGTAGTACGGCGCGAGGGTGTCGTAAAAGTCCATCCCTGATGCGGTCTATCGGCAGCGTGGTCTACCTGAATACGAGATCCAACCCGAAAAAGACCGCCACCGAGAGGTTGCCGACGTCCACTAGGATGTGCGAGACGATCGGATATCCGAGGCGGCCATCGCGCCGGTAGAACCAGGACCACAGCAGCCCCATGATGAACGTGACCACGCACGTCGTAATCCAGACCACAGCCGGCTCGGCCAGCCAGTAGATGCCCCACAAAAAGTAGTGACTGTACCCGAACAGAAACGCTGAATAGAACGACCTGAACACGGGCGGGCCCGGTAGTTCTTCGAGCAGCCCACGCCAGAAAAGCTCCTCGAAGTACGCGTTCACAAGCGCAAACACGGCGATCCCCACGAAAAACCCGACAGGAATGGACGCCACGTTGAGATAAAAAAAGCGCAGGGTCAACAGCACCGGCAGGACCACTCCGCCCAGAACCAAGCCCACCTTTGGCAGCGGTAGCCATGAGCCCATGCTGGGCACTACCCCGAGCCGCCGGCGCGCAAAGACGACGCAGCCTTGGATCACCGCATAGTACACGGCAAAGGCCGGAATCCAGGACCACTCCAGCGGTAGCACCCGTGCACTCACCTCAACGCCGAGCCGGCCCACCACGAGCACGACGAACGGGAGAAAAAGGAGCAGGTATCGGTCTCGCATGCCTGGGCTGGGTGAGTACCGCAAGGTAGCCGCCCCAGCCGGCGCGGGCAACGCCTGGGGTGGTCAGCGTGCAACCACGAACGGCGCGGTACGGTCTCCAGTGGGTGTCGAGAGGCGTGCGACGTAGACCCCGGCCGGCAAGCCAGACACATCGAACGGGAGAACGATCACGCCGGCGGCACGGGATTCGTCGAGCACCGTCGCCACAGGCCGGCCCAGAGCGTCGAAAATGACGAGGCGGACGGGACCAGAGGTGTCCAGATCGATGTGAAACCGACCAGAACCGGCCGTTGGGTTGGGAGCCAGATGAAACGTCAAGCCCTTGTGCGCCGGCGGAGAAGACGTTGACACCGGAGAGGCATTGGCGAATGCGTCCAGAGCCGGCAAGGCCTCGCCGGCAAAATCGAACAGGGCGAGGTTTTCCCAGGACGATCCGAGACCCGGCGTAGTGATCCAATCTGGCGCCCAGTACACCACGCCGGCTCCACGCCCGTCCGGCACCGCCTGGACGAGGGCGATCACGTCTTCCAGAAACGCACGCTGCCCCTCCGGCGTGGCGTCGTAGCCCGGATGGAGGTGCCTGGCCTCGCCGACGGGATTATGGGTGTTGTCGGCCCAAGCAAGCGTCCACGGATAGGCCACCTCGGCGAGAAGCAGGTCTTTCTCGTACCGATCGCCCAGGATGCGGAGCGTCGATTCGAGATCGGAAAGGCGGCCGTGCCACCACGGGTAAAACGAGAGACCGATGAGATCGAAGTCGACATCCTCCTCCAGCAAACGGTCGAAGAACCACTGGGCACCGCTGACATCGCCCCCTCGGTCGATGTGGATCATCAGCTGTGCATTCGGGACGGCCTCGCGCACGCCCTGCGCCCCCGCATCGAGCAGCCCTGCTAGATTGCGCCACTGCGCCGGCGTGTCGAACGTGTCCCCCACCCGGCCTTCAGGCCACAGCAGGCCTGTAGTGATCTCATTGCCGAGCTGGACGATAGCCGGCGGCGTGCCCTGTGCCTGCAACGCCTCTGTGATCTGCCGTGAGTACGCGTAGACGCTGTCTCGCAAGGTCTCGAAGTCCAGGCCTTCCCAGGCTACCGGTTTGGCTTGCTGGCCTGGATCGGCCCAGGTATCGGAGTAGTGGAGATCGATCAGCAGGTCGAAGCCGGCAGCGTGCAGGCGCTTGGCCGAACGCAGCGTTTCCTCGAACCCGTTGATGCCTCCCGCCGGCGAGTGCCACACCCGAAGCCGCGCCAGCGACACCCCGTTCGCTCGGAATAACTCCGCCGGCTCCACCGCCTGTCCGTCCTCGAAAAACACGCCCCCCTGCGCCTCGACTTCGGTCAAAAACGACAGATCAGCCCCTAGCCTGAAGCTGGACTGTGCGGCAGCGGTGGACCCCATTACGGACCACGCGGCCAGGGACAAGCAGACGCGGAGCACTTGGCGTGTGCACCTGGATGTTCGAACGGATGGCATCATCTCATCGCCGGCTCATCCGGATCCAAGAGCCACACCGAGCGCGAGCGCCGACAGCGCCAAACACAGCGGCGTGTAGTACCGGGTGTCCATCCGGGCGAACGCGGTCTCACGTATCCGCTTCGAGAAGCCGACGTAGCGGAAGTCCCCCACGGCTCGGAGAAAAAACACACCCGCAATCGCCCATATCCCGATCCGCACCCACCCAGCCGGCACCGGTAGCCCGACTAGGCCCTCGGCCGCCAGCACGATGAACGTCGCCACCGTAAGCATCACAGCTACCATGACGGTTGCCACAGGGCCTGGGCTGAACACGGGCGACTCGTTTCGCTCGACCTCTGACGGGATGGTAGGAATCACGGCTTCGCTAGCCCACCGGCCACCGAAGGCCCAGTAGACGTGCAGCAGCGCGATCAGTACGAGAACAACAGCGAGAAGTACGGCGAGGAAGGAGGTCATGGTCGGTGCCAGTTGGGAGGCTGTTTAGGATGGCAGGTCTTGGGCTGCGCTCGGCTCGCCCCGATCTAAACATTCAAACAGCTTCTGATGGTCTACAGGCGCGGCATGGGAGCCGCCTAGAACCGGGTGGCCCGAACCCGGTGGTGTGCAGACCCAACGTACGGCTCACGAAGCCCACGGACAGCGAATCATCGGCGTAGATCGAACCTCGTGCCGGCTATACCGCGTCAGTTACACCGCGCCGGCCTCTGCCCCGACTCGACGAGCGACCTCCTCCGTCTGGCTCGCCACCCGTTCCGCAACGAGCGTTACGATCCGCCGCCGGACTTCGCTCTCGTGCGCAAGTGCAAACGCTAGTTCCTCGGCCGTGAGCATGCCAAACACGACCCCGAGCACCACGCGCTTGAGCCGTGAATCGCGCCGCAGGAGCTCGAGCAATTTCCGCCGCTGGTCGGCCGGCGCAAACCCTTCGAAGCCACGCACCCGCTTCGACACGTCGGCTGCCACGAGCGTGAGCAATGTGTCGTTTTGCAGTTTGAGCACCGGCCGTAGCGTCTCGTGCAAATACGCCGCGACCCCAGACGCCGGCTGGGTGTCAATGTCCGGGCGAAGAGCAAGCAGGCCTAAATCACGTTCTTTCATAGCCGGCGAACTCTAGAGTCCCGCTCTGGGTCCGGGGCGGTTGGGTGGTTTATGGTTGGGCAGTTGTGCTTCAATCCTACTAAGACGGTTCCATTGGAGCCCCCTGCGCGTTCTCAATGTTTATCCTTCGTCGTCAATCGAATAGAACACCAAAGCCATGTCTCCCCTGACCACGAGATCGGACTAGCAGAAGCAGGCCAGGGCATATCACAGTCAGCAGTCGAAGCCGAGTTCATGAAGCCGCCGTCCGAACGTTCGTGGTATGCCGGCTGACGTACTCTGGCGACCACAGGCCTTACGCGACCTGGAGGCAATCGAGGCGTACTACAAGGAGGTGGCTCCAGACTTTGCAAGCGTTTTCGTGGCTGGTGCCTTTGAGGCAACTCGGGTACTGTCACTCTTCGCGCGCTCAGGACGCATGGTCCCGGAGGTCGGAGGCGAAGCGGCCCATGAAGTGATCTACCACAGATACCAAAGCTTCTAAGTGCTGACTCCGTCGAGATTCTGACGATCTATCGAATGGCTCGGCCGCTTGGCTCACTTGCGTAAAGCACTTCGGGCGCAATCGGGCTGTATTGCACTGAGACGCACTTCCACGTGCCGGCCCAGCTGGTCACGTTGGGACGTAGTCCTTCGTCTCTCGAAGCGGGGCAAAACTGAGGAATCCGAAAACGCACAGGAAGCAGAAGACGGTGATAGCCGGGATGGCGGAGGCATCGCCTTGGTAGAGTGCATTGCCGAACACAGTGTCGGACGTGCGCAGATCGAGGAAGAGGTACACCAGATGAGCAGCGAAGCACGCCCGGACGAACGTGCGCTGAAACCCTACCTCGCGGCTTTTTGCCCCGACCAGGCCGATTAGTACCCCAATGATGAGCATGTGCGTGTACACCCACGTCATCGCATCGACGTAGTGAGGCGAGGCCAGCGTCTCCGCCGGCACGCCGAACGGAGCCATACTAGCTGAAATGCCTTGCAGAAGAATACTGGCTGCCATCAGGACGTACAGAACGCCAACGGTGATGAGAGACGGCTTGAATGCTGGAATACTCGTATGTGTGTGCATGACATGGCTTGGGAAAGGAACGCACGGAAACAGGGAAAATAGCCTTCAGACGCCCAGCAGGGCGAAGGGTCAAACGCTATTTCATATCTGTGACGAGAGGTGTATTGAGCCGATCTAGAACATCTCCGTCATCCAACACAGAAACAAGGCTTCGTCTCAGCCCGCTTGGGACTTTCTTGAGAGAACGTGTAGGTGAGGTAATCTGGGTTTCCGGCTAACCCCCTAGACTCGCAGGGACTCAAATTCGTACGATGATCCGGCGTTCATTGGCCTGACAGTTTCCTGACAGATTATGTCGGTATCGGGTAGAGCGTTTTCCTGAATTGTCTGCTCGGCGCTGACTACGCCGAGCGATCCGAGTTGTGCGGGACTGGTTGAGAAGCGTCCCAGCCCCTGAGGAAGTCCGCCTTCCGAGTGGTGGCGTGATTTTCGAACGGTTTGAAGCGTTCCTGGCAGACCTTCCGCTGTTGTGCGCTGAGTTGAACCTTGACGAAGCGGAGCTGATCTACAACGACTACACGACTCTGGTAGTCGAGTGGCTACGAAAACACGCCGGCTAAGAACGCGCTCACATCCTTGGCACCAGCATGACGGCGTTTTGCACGAGGCGCATCGGGCCGATCCAGAACATGCGGTACTGGGTGTTGTCGGCGAGGAAGACGACTTCTCCGCGGCCCATCGGGTAGACACCGGCGAAGGTCTTGCCGGCTAGCTTCCGGCGGTTCTGGACCGAGGCGTAGCCGCTGACGAGCACGCGGTTGGGGTCGAGGTCGTAGTAGCCGGCAGAACGGAGGCTGGTGCTGGGTTCGAGGGCGTCGGTCGAGAAGCGGAGGCTGTAGAGCGTTTCTGGCATCCCGAACGCGAGCGGATTAGACGTGTCGAGCGTGGCGCGGAACGCGGAGCCGGGGATGCGCCGGAGACCACTCGAATCGCTGCGCGCCTCGTAGCGCGTGTAGAACGCCGGATCGGGACCGAGCGAATCGGGGCGGTCGGGCCGGTCTGCCTTGGCGAGGCGTTGATCGACGGTCTCGACGGGCGTCAGGCCGGACGCGCCGTCCGTCAGAAAGAGCGCTGCGTTCTCGGTGCCGACGATCGTGCCGCCGTTCCGCACCCACTCCTGGAGCCGGTCGATTTGGGAGTCGCCGAGCACGGACGATAAGTCGCGGGCTCCCGGCAAGACGAGCACGTCGTAGTCGTACAGGTTGACGCGGCCGAGGGCGCTGGTGCGCAGGCGGGTCACCGGCAGATGCGTTTCGCGGTCGAATACGTACCACAGTTGGCCGGCGGTGTACGACGAAAACGGGCTATCGACCATCAGCAGCACCTTCGGCTGCTCAACGGGCCGGCTGTTGCTCGACGCGAGGTCGATGCCGGCTTCCATGCGCCCGGAATCCATCCCGATGATCTGGACGCCAGCTTCCGAGGCAATCCGAGCCATATCAGCTGGGGCCGCGTCGAGCTTGTCGGTGTTTCGGCCCAGTAGCACGATGGGGCTGCCGGCAGAAAACGACTGCGTGCCATCGCCAAACGGTTTGCGAGCAGCCCGGACGGTGTAGCCGGCCTCCCACAGCATCGACAACGCCCGAGGCGCGTTACGCTGCGCCCAATCGATCACGAAGGCGTACTGCGCGTCCGGATTGACGACGTTCCCCTCAGGCGGGGCCAGCTCGGTCACGGGCGCGGTAGCGACGCTTGGTGCGGCGTCGGTGTGGTAGGCTTCCAGATTGTAGGCGAGCGGGACAGACCATGTCGACATGTCGTACATCACGGAGTCCTCGATGGCGAGGCCGCGCTGCATGAGTGTGTTCAGGAAGAGATGGCGCGGCTGGTCTGTGCGGAGGATGTAGGTGCCAGCGGCAAACCGTTCGCGGGCCGGCGTGTCGTCCTGGTAGTCGCGGGCCATCATCGTGAAGGCCTCTGTCGCCTGCTCGACCTCCACCCCGTGGGCAAGCATCAACCGGATCACGTCGTTCAGGTACATGCCGGCGGCCGGCGGGAGCAAATAGGCTGCCGTGCTGACCTCACGCGCATCGCTCTGGAAGGCTTTCCGGAAATACCGAAGCAAGGCAGCGCGGTTGTCAACCGAGGTCTGCAGAGTTGCAATCGAGGTGAGGTAGTGGTCGAACACACGCTGCCGGAAGGTGAGCACGTAGCCATCCTCTGTCTCGACGGCCAGACCACCGCGGCTGTGCCCGCCTTGTTCGCGCAGCATCCCGATGGAACCCATGAGGCTCGGGTAGGAGGAGCCATAGCCGGGATAAAAGAAGTCGAAGGCCTCGCGTGTGAAGTAGTTGACGCGGTGCTCGTCGAACGCGGCGGCATCTGCCCGCCCGAAGGTGTCGGACCAGTAGCCGTACTCGTCTGGCAGCAGCAGATTGCGGGGCGTGACGCCAGGATGCGTGAAGTAGTTGTTGTTGAAGCCTTGCTCGTGATAATCGACGTGGACTTGCGGCAACCATTGTTGGTAGGCCGCGATGCGCGTGGCGGACTCTGGATGGACCAGCCAGACCCAGTCGCGGTTGAGATCGAACCAGTAGTGGTTCGTCCGCCCGCCCGGCCACGGCTCGTCGTGCTCCAGGTCCATCGCGTCCGTGGAGAGCACGTTGCTCTGCATCGAGTTGTACCACATGACGTAGCGGTCGCGCCCGTCCGGGTTCAGGGTTGGATCGATCAAGGTGACGGCTTCATCCAAGAAGCGCATCGTCTCCGCGTCCTGCGCCGCGGCCAACCGATACGCCACCTGCATCGCCGCCTCGGTGCACGACGGCTCGTTGCCGTGGACGTTGTAGCTGAGCCACACTACGACGGGCTGCTCGGCG
This sequence comes from Bacteroidota bacterium, assembly GCA_038749615.1. GTDB lineage: Bacteria > Bacteroidota > Rhodothermia > Rhodothermales > DATKEJ01 > JBCDHV01. The sequence goes on along the minus strand of JBCDHV010000009.1, from coordinate 3,767 downwards.
ATCAGCGCCTCGGCGTCCGCGTTGCCCAGCGCGTCGCCCTCAGCCAGCCGGAGATTGTTCTGCCGTAGCGCATCGATCCGGCCGTGATTCTCCGTCGATGTAATGGTCAGCAGGTACAGCGCCCGGCCCTCGTACGTCCGCCCGTACTCCTCAAGCGTCACGCGGTCTGACGCCGCAGCAAGCGCCTCGACGTACCGCGCGACGTCGGAGTACGTCGTAAACTGCGTCCCGAGCTCGTAGCCCAGAAAATCGGCCGGCGTCGGAATCGATGCGTCGTACGTCAGCTCAGGATCGAACGTAAAGCGGTCCGGGAGCAGCGGATCGTCCTGCGCCAGAGCAACGGCGGACAGGACAAGCGAAAAGGCCAGGCAAAGCGAAGGGAAACGAGCAGACATGCGAGCGTGGCAGCGACGTGATGAGCGAACGTGGTGGAGAGCAACCCCACGGCGAGGGTGCTGAACTCTTCGAAGATCGCCGCATCGCCGGCGGGAGGCAAGCACGATGGAGATATGGCTAGCGATTCTCAGCTGTGTAGAGCCTATTCTCTGTTAGGCACTGTGATCCAGTCTAAACCAAGTAGTGATTGTGTCCCCGATTCCGGCCCGAAGTACATCCCCTAAGTCTACGCCCGTAATCACGCTGCGGCAGATTGTAGCGCTCTGTGGCGTGCTTTTCGTCTTGGTTTTGGGGACGGGCTACGTGCTCAGCGCACCGCTCCACGTCGGCATGAAGGCTGCTGTGGTGGTTGGTCTCCTGCTCATCTTTGTCGCCTTCCCGTGGCTACTGAGCCGGCGTGATCCAGACGGGCACGCCCGCCGCAAAGGTGGGCTGCTGTTGATCACTGGAGGAATAGGACTCCTCTCCCACTTACTTGCCACTGGGATTGGTTTCTCTTTGGAACTCTTCGGACAAGTCATTGACTTCAGTCTTGTGCCTCAGGGAAGGTGGTGGATCGACCTGATTTTAGGTGTGTCGGCAATCGCGATGTTCGCCTTCGGCTACATGCTACTCCGTCCATCCAAAGAACCTGAAGACTCTTTTGCAGGAAACGACAAGACATCGAGCGCACATCCAGAGCGCGTAGAAGACCAGGATTCAGATGAGATAGACGAGTTCGTACGCCCTGAAGCCTATAGCCCGCCTCCGCAGCCTGTGTTCTGGCGTCGTGTCCACCGACTCTTTGAGTTGAGATCGTTCAGCCGATACCGGGAATTTGGGGACATCAATGAGGCCGGTTGCATCGTGGGCAAACAGTACAGGGATGACGGGAATTCCCTGGTGGTCGTGCGCTGCGATGATCGGGGTGAGCCGGTACAAGCAGAAGACGTAGAGAGGCTCCGGGTGCATGCAAAATCAGTCTCGACCCATAGCGAGGATGAATACCCGCTGAGCATGTTCTACGTAGTTCCAGATTCGGCATCGCTTAGCACGGTCGATCAAGTCTTGTACGGGGATGTCTCGTTCAAGAGTGAGAGTGAGCTTCTGGACGAGTTGGTCCACTTTGAGCCATATCTCCGGCGAATCAAGGCTCGGTACGATGTGGAGAAATTGCCTTATTCACTTCGTGAGGAAGCAGAGCAGAAGACCCTTGCCGAAACGTTTGTGCAACCTCGTTTTAGCCTCAGTGACGGTCAATGGGATCATTCCCTAGACGATTATCTGGACTCCTGGCTCATAGAACCAGGAGCACGGCACCTGGCTCTTTTGGGCGACTATGGGATGGGAAAAAGCTCGTTTGTAAAGCACTTTGCCGCACGCCAGGCTACGGCTTGGCTCGGTGGGGATCGGACAACGCGAATCCCCCTTTTGCTGGAACTGGCTGGCAAAAGTCCCCGCACTGATGAGAATGCCACGGGCCTCCTGTCGCGTTTCATCGACGAGAATGCGCTCGGGTGCGGGACTGAGGCGCTCCGATACCTCATGCGAGAGGGGCGTCTCGTCGTGCTCTTAGACGGGTTCGATGAGATGGACTTGATCGGAGACAGAGAACAGCGAGCGCGTCACTTCGAGGTTCTTTGGACTCTGGCTGAGCACGGCAACAAGCTTATGATCTCTGGGCGGCCTGGATATTTTCCAACAGGAGACGAGCTCACTAGAATCCTAAAAGTTGCCGACCAGCGAGCCAAACGGGGCACAGGGGCTAGGTATTGCACCCGGATTAACCTCGATCCCTTTGAGGACGAGGATGTGGCGAAGGCTTTTGCCCTCTACTTCGGGGATGAAAAGGCGGAGCCCTTGCTGTCGAGTCTGGAAGGTCGGCGTGAACTGGCCGACTTGGTGCGCCGGCCAGCGTTAATGCACATTGTACGCGAGACCCTAAGCGCGCCAGAGGACAAAGCTGCCGACACATTTCTGGAGAGCAGTAGACCCGCCGTGAAGCCGGCTGATCTTTTACGAACGTATACAGAGCATTGGATTGTACGAGACAGAGAGAAGCCACGGAAGCAGTTGGTAAGCTCGGAAGACCGGCTGAAGTTCTCAGAGGAGCTTGCCGCTTGGATGACCGTGGAGAACCGGACCGAGGTAGACTCAGAGGAAATTTTTGAGCAATACCAGATATGGTTCCCAAAAGACACCAAGCTTGCGAACAGCGACTTGTCTGTTTTAGAGGGTCTTAAGGCGGATTTGAGAACGTGCTCATTCATGGTGCCGACCGGAGACCGAGGGTTCAAATTCGCCCATATGCCTTTCATGGAGTACTTCGTAGCGTCTTGGCTCGTAGATCACCTTGTTGGAAGTCGTCAGGAAAGTGAGCTCCCTCTCTCCATCCGCCGCAGGCCGTGGCGTCCCGAAATAGCCCGACATGTCGCCGATTTGTTAATCCAAAAGGTTAGCATGGACGAGCTTTCCAAGCTACTCTGGGGCAAGGTCAGTCTGAAGCGAATGGAAAGTGCGTTCTCATTTTCCACGTCGGGTCCAAGAGCGGCCTTGGGACAAGATCAGGATACACAAGAGGCGAACCAACTGGCCTTTGCAGTTTCTTCTAGCCCCTTGTTCAACATCACTCAGGTAGAACTATATGCCGGGGTTCTCCTTCGGAAGACGCGCCTTTATAAACAAATCCAACCGAGCATATCCAGGCGTTTTCTTTTCTTTGGCCGAAGGCTTGTGGCAGCTATTCTTCCTGGTTTTTCATCGGTTGCAGATGCAGTCTTTTCAGGTAAGGATATCGTTCTACGGTCGCTTGATTTCACTGGCACCGATCTGAAAGATATCGATCTGTCCAATGCTGACCTGAAAGGCTCAGAACTCACTGGTGCAGACCTGAGGCACACCAAGCTCAACGGCGCAGACCTTAGCCTAGCCAAACTCGACGGCACAGACCTCAGCGGCGCAAACCTGAGGAAAACTAAACTCAATAGAGCAGACCTGAGACACACCAAACTTAACGGCGCAGACCTTAGCCTAGCCGAACTCACCGGTGCAGACCTCAGAGGCCAAGACCTGAGGCAAACTAAACTCAGTAGAGCAGACCTGAGACACACCAAACTCAACGGCGCAGACCTCAGAAACCAAGACCTCAGCTACACCAAACTCAATGGTGCAGACCTTAGCCTAGCCAAACTCGACGGCACAGACCTCAGTAGAGCAGACCTGAGGCAAACTAAACTCAGTAGAGCAGACCTGAGGCAAACTAAACTCAGTAGAGCAGACCTGAGATACACCAAACTCAACGGCGCAGACCTCAGAAACCAAGACCTCAGCTACACCAAACTCAGTAGAGCAGACCTGAGACACACCAAACTTAACGGCGCAGACCTTAGCCT
>JBCDHV010000008.1:0-21836 GCA_038749615.1 Bacteroidota bacterium | reverse complement strand
GCATCCCAGACGCCGTCCCAGTCGCGGTTGTAGTCCACACCGTCGCGGACCTGAAGGTCGCGCAGCGCGCCGTAGGGCGTGATCTGAAAGGCGATGGCGTTCCGAAGGTCGCCGAATGGGTCGAGGACGACGGAGAAGTGGTCGTTGTCGAAGTAGTCGAAATCACGGCGCAGGTCACGAATGCGCAGTCCCTCTGCCCCGAGACTGTCCCGCATCACGGCACTGACGTAGAGCGCCTGGTTGTCGAAAGCAATGCGGGCCTCCGTGCCGAGTTCAGCCGGTGCCCCAGCATCGGGTTCGACTTGCCGAAAGCTGCCAGCCACCGGGGTCGAGGCCCAGACGTCCTCCGTGAGCTGGCCGTCGAGCCGGATGGTGGCGTCTGGCACACGGACAGCGTCAACGGTGAGGCGTTCAGATCCGGTATCCGGTGTGCTCTGGCCTGTGGCTGGCTTGGCACATGTGACAGTCAGCAGGACGGCCAGTACGGCCTGAAGAGTGGGCCGCGTCATGGCAGGTCCTCCTGATTGGCGTCGCGGAGTTGGTAGCTCACGCCGCCCATCGCACCATCTGCCAGCGCGAACGTACCCTGGATGGCGACGGCTTCATACGTGAACGGCACGCGCTCGTTGGCAATGACCTCGACGGTCGAGGACAGCGTGCCGGGCATGCCATTGGGGGCGTGGAACGGGCAGCCGGGTGGGTAGGGCGATAGGAGAAACCGGCGGTGCCCCCGTTGCTGCTCCAGCGGATACATGAACCCTGTGAGCCGGATCGGCTGGCCGTCGAGCTGGAGCAACGAATCAGGCAGCACCGGGGACGCCGTCTCCAGGCCCTCCGCCTGCATCAGCAGGTGCCAAGGGGTGTCGTCCGGAAGCTCGTGCTCGGGCACGGGGTTCCAGGTCATCAGCAGGATGGCGGCGCCGGCTACCAGGAGCGCACTCCAGGATAGCCGGCTGCCATCAGAGAGCAGGGGAAGAGGCATACGCCTACCGTTTGAACTCCACTACGAGAAACTCAGCGACCGTAGTGCCGGCGTTCTCGACTGTGTGATCGCCAGCGGCGTGGGCGTGCGCCTGGCCGGCATCGTAGCGTTCCTCGCGGGCACCATCATCCCCAGTGAACTCGACCGTGTAGCCCGTCAGCGCGTACACAGCGCGGGCGTAACCACGGTGCGGGGGAAGGCCGGCACCCGGCTGCAGTGTGACGCGGTGGACTTCCGCAAAGTCATTGTCGAAGATCACCTCGTCTGTGGTGCCCTCACCGGGCGTCGGGATGTCCGTGGACTCTGTAGCCTCGCCAGAAAGCGTGCCGCGCCGCTCAAAGACGACCAATTCAGCCGGCGTCGATCCGGTATTAGCGAGGGCGTGGACGCCCGCTTCATGGCTGTGCACAGCGCCGGCCTCGAACGACCGCGTCTCGCGCGCGCTATCCGTGATAAAGTCGAGCGCCTCGATGGCAGACACGGCGTAGACCACGCGCTCGCCCCCATCGTGCGGAGCCAGGGAGTCGCCGGCAGCCAGGGTAATGCGGTGGACATGGATCGCCTCGTCTTCGAGCAGCGTCTCGACGGCATCGCTGCCTAGTGCGCCGAGGTCATCCGGGGTGACCGCTTCCGGAGCCGGTTCAGGAGTCGGCTCGGTTGCTTCGGGCGGCTCTGCGCAGCCGGCGATGATGAGGAGGGTGAGGAGGAAAATGAATCGTTGCATGGATGGTGTTACTCTATTTTGATAAGGCATTTGGATGAGGCGCCCCAAGTTCTGAGTCGCCAGAGACTATGGTAGTCAATACGGCCGGCAGAACGGGTGAGGGCTACTGCCGGTTCTTTACGAGGGCGTAGGTTCGGAGGAATTGAACCAAAGCTCGTCGTCTGGAAACGGAAGACAGTTGGGATCATCGGTCGCGTGCTGAGCCGTTCCGTCGCAGCTCGAACCGGCTTCGCTCGGCCGAAAAGGCGACGTCTTGGGTGTCGAACGCGCGGCCGATCAAGCCGCGAGCGATCAGGTCGTCTGGAGTACCGACTTCCAGCGCGCCGTCCACGAGTAACCAGACGGCATCGGCGAGTTGGAGAGAAAGCTCTAAGTCGTGGCTGGAGAGCAGGACGGTGGTGCCTGTCTCGTGCGCATGCCGGCGGAGGAAGGCCATCGTTTCGACACGGCCGAGGAGGTCCAGGAAAGCGGTGATCTCGTCGAGCACCATGAGGCGTGGGCGTTGCGCCACGGCTCGGGCGATCATGACGCGCTGCCGTTCCCCGTCGCTGAGGTCGTCGAACAGCCGGCCGGCGAAAGCCTCGGCTCCGGCTAGACGAAACGCGTCGCGTATGTACGCGTGGTCCTCGGCGGAGAGTGCCCCGCGCCAATCCGTGAAGGGTTGCCGGCCGAGCGCGACTACGTCGTTTGCGGTAAGCCCAGGGCTGTGTGCCTGCTCCGTCAACACTACGGCGATCTGGCGCGCCCGCTCGGCGGCCGGCATCGGCCCGATGACGTCCGCGCCCAGCTGTACCCGCCCGGCGAGTGCAGGCTGGAGGCCGGCGACCGTCCGCAGCAGCGTCGATTTCCCCGATCCGTTCCGCCCGAGCACGCAGAGGAACCCGCCTGGTTCGACGCGGGCATCGAGGCTACTCAGAATGGCCGTCTCGCCGTAGCCAACCGTGAGGCCGTTGAGTGAGAGGGCAGTGGTTGTCTTCATCGCAGCCCCCGCATCACAGGTGAGAACACGAGTAGCGCAATCACCACCGGGGCCCCGACGAGTGCGAGCACAGCGTTAAGGTGTAGAAAGTGCTGCTGCCAAGGCAGGTGAACGACGAAATCGGCCAGGACGGCCAGGAGGGCACCGGCGAGCGCCGCCAGCGGAAGCAGCGATCCGATCCGTGCGGTCTTGGCGATGGCTCGTGCCACGTGCGGGACGATGAGGCCGATGAAGGTAATCGGGCCGCAGAACGCCGTGACAGGCGCGACGAGCAGAACGGTTGCCGCGAGGGCAAGCGTCCGGAGCCGGCCGACGTTCGTGCCGAGGCTCTTCGCATACGTCTCACCGAGGAGGAGGGAGTTCAGCGGCTTTGCGCAAGCACCGGCCAGAACGATCCCTACCAGGACGACACCCGCCAGCAGCGGCCACTCGGCTGGCAGCACACTCGCAAAATTCCCGTCGTTCCAGCCGCTGAAGACCTTGCCACCGGCCCGGCTCACGAAGTGGACGACCACGCTCACGATGCCTTGCACGGTGAACGAGAGCATCAGCCCGACCACCAGCAGCGTCACGGCTCCAACGCGCCGCCCGAGCCAGAGGACCGCCACCGCCGCGACGGCGACGCCAACAGCCGCCCCGACCGTGAGGCTCACGCCTTGGAAGACTTCCAAAAACGCAAGCGCCGCCGGGCCGGCAAACGCAGCCCCCGCCACCGTCAGCGCCACGCCGAGCTGTCCGCCGGCAAGAAGCCCGAGCGACCAAGCGTCGGCGACAGGATTGCGCAAGAGCGCCTGCATGAGCACACCGGCGATGCCGAGCGCAGCTCCCGCCACAAGCGCAGTGCCGACGCGCGGCAGGCGCAGATCACGAAGAATGAGAGCCGACGTGCTGTCTGCGGACGAGTCGAGGAGACCAGCAATGACCTCCCCAATCGGAATCGATACTTGGCCATAGCTCAGCGACGCGAGCGCGGCGGCTATCACAGCTAGACCGAGCGCCAGAGAACCTACCAGCCAGCGTGCTACACCAGCCGGCGTGGGTGCCGTGGGAAGAGCGAGAGTGGTCATGGCGTGACGTGGGCAGTTCCGGCCGTGGGGCCGACAGGGGCGAGATAGCGGAAGGGCTCTGGGCGTACCTCGGGATGGAGCATCTTGACGATGTCGCCGAGCATATAGTCTGGCCGGATCACGCCGGCCTCGAAAATTTCCCAAGCATTCCGGCGGGGCTTGCTCTGGAGCGTCGCCCCGTAGACGCAGCCTTCTTGCCATGCACGGAAGCGCTCGAGCACGCCCTCATCTCGGTACATCTCCGTGCCGGATTCCTGGATGACCCAGCAGTCGGCCTCGGTCGCGTCGGCCAGCAGGTGTTCCGTGCCGAGGAAGGCCATGGCATCGAGCCGGGCGTCATCGGGCTCGGATAGCACGACCTCGGCGTTGGCGTCGCGGAGGAGCTGGGCGTCATCGTTGCGGACGGTCACGCCCCAGCGATCCCCGCCGGAGTACCAGGCGAACAGGACCGACTTCTGCGGTTGAGACGCCGCGAGCGTCTTGAGCCGGTCGACTTCTTCGTGCACCATCGTCACGAACGAGTCTGCCTTGGCCTCGTGCCCGGTCAGCATTCCAACGAGCCGGACGTAGTCGACCCGCCCGAGATAGTGAGGCTCGGCGGCCATGAACGTCGGCACAACGGGCGTGCCGAGGGCTTCGATCCGAGGGATCGACTCGGCGTAGCTGAGGTCAGCAAGCGCCATTAGCATGACATCGGCTTCGGCCGCTGCGAGTGCGTCGAGAATGGGCGGCATGTGCCACCCGTACCCGATCTGTGCAAGTTCGCCCGCGACTACCCGTGCGTGAATGGCGTCGTCGTAGGAAGTCGTTCCGCCGACCGCTACGAGACGGTCGGCCACGCCAAGCGCCGTCAGTGCAGCTTCGAACGGGGCGAAGTTCGTCGCCACGCGCTCGACAGGCGTCCGAACGACCGTCGAGCCGGCGAGCGGGCCCGTCAGGGCCGGCATCTCGATCTCACGCGGGATGAGGGCAATGCGTGCTCGCTGCTCCGGCCCGTCGGCCGCGCCGCCCCAGCTCGTGACGGATGCTCGCATGTCTACGACGCGGATTCCGTCGTCTAGCTCGGTGACGGAGAAGGTCTGCGTGTAGTCCATCGGAATGGGCGTCCCGTCAGGCTCGCCGGCGGGGACGTTGCTCTGTTCTGCCGGGCCGCACGCCGCCAGCACGAGGCCGGCGGCGAGCAGTCCAGTCAAGACCGAAGCACGGGAGTGTGGTGCAATCCGGCTCATAGGGTGACTCCAAGGGTAAACCGGAACGCGCGCGGAGCGGCCGGGAGGAGCGGCAGGAAGTTGCTGCCGCCCGACTCGTAGAAGAACTCGTCGGTCAAATTGGTCGCGCTGAGCTGGGCGCGGACGGTCCCGAACTCCGCGTCGAACGCATACGACGCGCTCGCATCGAAACGGGTATAGGCCGGGATGAGCAGCGAGCCGGAGGTCGTCGCGGCCCGCTCGCCGATGTAGAGCACGCCGGCACCGAGCGTGAGGCCGTCGAGCGCGCCGGGCACGTCGTAGCTCGTCCAGAGCCCGGCGTTGTGGTCGGGCGTGTTGAGGAGCGGGCTGCCGGGTTCGAGCGAGGTATCCTCGGTGACCTCGGCGTCGAGGTAGGCGTACGTTGCCACGGCCCGCCAACGCGGCGTGATCGCGAGCGGCGCATCGATTTCAACCCCACGCGACCGGCTCTCGCCAATCTGGATGTAGAGCGAAAACGTGGGGTCATCTGGTGACACCTGCGCCACGTTCGCCCGCGTGATCTCAAATACCGCAACCGTCGGGGCCAGTCGCCCCCCGAGCAGCGAGAACTTGGCTCCAGCCTCGTACCCCACCCCAGTGAGCGCGTCGGAGACGCCGCCTTCGAAGAGTGGGAACGCCTGCGGCACAAAGGACCGGGACGCGCTGGCGTAGAGCGACACTTCCGGAACGGGCGTGACCGTCAGCCCGGCGCGAGGTGAGAGCTGGCCTTCCTCTTTTTCCTCAGAGCCGAAGAACTCGTTGAGCAAGTAGCTATCGTCGTAGCGCGCACCTACGAGCAGGCGGACCGGACCGGCGACAGTCTCGTTCTGAACGTAGACCGCGTTCGTGGTTGCGTCGGTGCGCCCCTCGAAGAACAGATCGAAGGGGCCTTGTGCCGGCGTTGTCGGACGCGGATCGTTGAACGGGACTACGACTGCGGCGCCTCGGTTGTACACGTACGAGAACTTGTCCTCACCACGCTCAATACCGACGAGCGCCGTGTGGCGCGCCGCACCGGTCGCGAACCGGCCGATGGCTTCGGCCTGAAGAACGAGATTGTTCTGGTTGTCGAAGGAGTCGGTCGGCCGGAGCGTCACGTCCGGGTTGACATCGCCCTCGCCCACCGCGGGGAATCCGAGCCCGTAGAACAGCGACTCGATGGTGGACTCAGAGTACGAGCCTGCCGCGCGGAGCGTGATAGCGTCAGAGATCGCATGCGTGACGATAGCAGAGAACAGGCCGCCGTCGCGGGAGAGTTCGCCATCGTCCCCTGCGAACTGCGCCTCGCGTGAGGCATTCAGGAAGCGCGGGTCATTGCCAAGCCCACGATCCGGAAAGGACCGGAGTGCGTTGTACTCGCCTTCGAGAACTACGCTTGTTTGAGGCGTCGGCCGCCACTCGAGGACGGGCGCAACGAAGAAATCGCGCGCGAACGCGAGATCGCGGTACCCGTCCCGGTCTTCGTACGAGGTGTTGAGCCGGACGCCGAGGGTCGGCGAGATGGGCACGTTGGCATCGACGCTCGTGCGGTAGGCCGAGAACGAGCCGGCGGAGGCGGTTACATCGACAAAGGCTTCAGCCTCGGGCCTCTTGGTCACGACGTTCACGACGCCGCCAGGCTCGGCCTGCCCGTAGAGCGAGGACGAGGTACCCTTGAGGATCTCGACTTGCTCGATGTTGGCGACTCGGTCACTCGCCGTGAACCCGCTCCGGCGGAACCCATTGCGGTAGGAGTAATCCGTTCTGAACCCGCGGATGTTGAACCGGTCGTTGCTGTTGCTGAACCCGATCCGTGCGGTGACCCCGGGGACATACCGGAGCGCTTCGCCGAATTCCGTCACCCCGCGGTCCTCGATGAGATCCTTGGTCACGACCTGGACGGAGAACGGCGTCTCTTTGATCGGAGCCGTGGAGCGGTTGACCTGGAGCGCAGCCGAGGCCCTGTATCCCTGCTCGCGAGCGCCGGTCACGGTCACATCTCCGATGACGACCGCCGCGTCTCTGAGGATTACATCGACCCGAACCGTCGAGCCGGCTACAGCAATTGCCGTCTTGCGAACAGGCGTGAACCCGACAAACCGGACCTCGATGGTCGCGGAGCCGGCCGGCACCTGGGTAAGCTGGTACTGGCCCTCATTGTCGGTCGCCGTGCCGGCACCGTCGGGGATGAGTTGCACGGTTGCACCAGGCAGGGGCACGCCATCGGCGTCCCGGACGGTGCCTTCGAGCGTACCTGTTTGAGCAAGAGCCGGCGTGGCCAAGCCGAGCGTAGCTATGAAGAAAAGAGCGTAGAAGAGCGAGCGCATGGGGAAGGGAGTGATGCGGGGAAGAGAACGGCCGAGCGCGACGAGCGCCACGCCCGGCCTGTGAGCAAAGAACCGACTGGTAAGCTGTTCTGCTTTTCAGCTTCTAGTTGTCAAAGCCGAGGATCACCTGGGGCTGGCTGGAGATCGTCACGATGGGGTCTGCCTCGGCCTGGTTAGTGGCGAGGTCGTAGGCGTAGATGCCGCTCGCTGCCGGTGTGCTCAGCCCGAAGAGCACGCGGCCGTCGATCAGACCAACGCCTGTCGAGAATCCGTTGCCGGCTGCGATCGGGAGCACCTCGCCGGTCCCCTGCGCGAGATTGAACCGGACGGGCTGCCAGTTGAAGTCGGTCAGGTAATTCGGCGGATTCGACCGGCCAGAGAGGACCTCGATGGTGCCGTAAACAAATCCGTCGCCGCCGTAGACCATGCCGTTCATGGTGCCTGTTTCTCCGCCTGGGACGGGCAGCGAGATGGCCGAGGTGTCAAGGAAGTAGTCGTCGAACTCGGTTGCGCCACTGCGAATGCGGAGGAAGCCGGGCCGCTGGCCTGGGATGAAGCCAAACGAGGCGATGCCGTAGACGTAGAGGTCGCCGTTCTCGTCGACGAACATGGTTTGGTTGAAGCCGTAGCGGCCGGGGCTGGCCGAGTTGGGGGAGCTAATCACGCGCTCGAACGCCCCTGTGGCGGCGTCGAACACAGCGATGTCGATCCCGTTGGCCGAGGCAAACGGGGCCACGAATTGCTGGAGGCCGACGTAGAGTTTGCCGCCCGAGACGATCATCACGCCCGGCTCCGGGTTCGTGTCGTCCGCGTTGGCTGGATTCCGTGCGATGCCCAGCGCTGTCAGATCGATGGTTTCGATCTCCGTCATCGTCTGCGGGTTGAACGCGAGGAGCTGCCCGCTGAAGAGCATGCTCACGTAGGCGCGGGTATCGCTCGCCCAGACGACGTTCGAGGCGGCCGCGCCGGCCGGAAGCGTCAACCGGCCGGCCTCCGAGAGCTCACCGTCGGCACCGCGCACGTAGCGCGTCATTTCGTCGCCGGCGATGTTTTGTGTGGTGATTACCTCGTCGCCCCGGGCGTGGGCATAGACGAAGAACGTCTGCTCGAAGGCGTCGGCGTCCGTCACGTTGCCGTCGTCGAGAGAGATCGTCTGGACGAACGAGGAGCCGCTTTGGCCCGTTTGGTCAGGGACGGTTGTGACGAGGAGCACGTCCGGTGCTGCGGGGGGATCAGGGTCTGCATTGTCAGAGGTGCTATCGCACGCGCTGAAGAGGAAAAGGACGGCCAAGGCCGCCGGCATGAGTCGGGTCATGTCTGTAGTCTGTAGAGGTAGTGATGGGGAAAACCGATCAGCGAGCGCCGACCAGGGTGTAGCGGAGCTTGAGCCGGAGCGTCCGGCCCGGAAGCGGGAAATTGAACTGGTTGAGGACCGTAGCGTCGGTCAAGTTTTGGACCTCAGCTGAGACCGTGACGCCGGCATCGAACCAGGCGACTTCGGCCCCGATGTTGTGCGTCAGCGCACGTGGAATCCGGCGCTCTTGACGCCGGCTGACTTCGAAGGCGTAGAAGTATTCGCCGGTGAATTGGCCCTCGTAAAAGGCCTTGGCGCGCGAGTCGCTTCCGAAGAATCCGTCGCGGTACACCTCGGTCTGGACACCGCCGAAGAGGTAGGGCAGGTTCGGGATGCGGAGGTCGAAGGTGGGGTTTGGCACCGACGTACCGGGCTGGGTTGCGAGCACGTCGCGCGCATCGAGGTAGGTGCCGAAGGCGCGGACGTAGAGCCACGGCGTCACATCGCCCTGGATCTCAGCCTCGATGCCGGCGATACGGGCTTCGCCCAGGTTGGTGTGGAGCGCCGTCCCTCCAAGCCCGGCTCCGAGCCGGATGAGGTTGGTGATCGACTGCCAGAATGCGCCGACCTCACCTTGCACGCGGCGCTCCCCGATGGTCCGGTCGAATTGGGCACCTACCGTGAAATTGAGTGCCCGCTCGGGTTGGAGTGCGGGGGACGCCTGAACGAGCACCCCGTCGCCGAATAGCTCAGCTGAAGACGGCAGCCGCCGCGCTTCCTCGACCGCCAGTTTTGCCAAAATGCCGCCCCGCAACCGGTACCGAAGGGCTAGGCTCGCGCCGGCTTCAACCGACTCGCTTTCGACCCGGTCTGGCGTGGCCGTGGTGGGGTTGAACAGGGACGAGGGCGTGCCGGACGCGCTGAACGCATAGCCCCGTACCCCGGTCACCGCAACGAACCGTTCACCGAGGGGCCTCCACTCGTGCGAAAGGCCAACGACGGCCGAGGACTGGTCGCCAGGGAAATCAGCCACATTCCGGCCGGCGAATTCATTGGCGATGGGGTTCGATGGCCTAAATCTCGTGTGGTCGAGAATGGCGGAGAAGTTGAGCGTGTGCGTGGGGTTCGCTCGAAAGGCCGTGGCCAGCCGGTAGCGGTAGAGCGTCGTCCGGCTGTCGGAATCGGAGGGGAAGAAGCCGATCTCGCCGCGGCCGTTCGGGCTGGGGCGCGTCGTCCCGTCCCATCCGTAGCGGACGGCTGACGTATCGACAAGGGATCCACGCGCCCGGAGCCCGATGAGCGCCGTCCGCACGGCGAGCCGCTTGTCTGGCCCGTTCTCGCGTTCGGCCGTCAGGAGAACCACGTCGAGCCGAGAACTGGTCTCCGCGTCTTGGATGTTGGTCTGAATGCCCTGGACCTCGCGGTCGTCACCGATGAAGGCAAGTTCGACGCCCAACTCATCGAACCACGTCCGGTTGTTCACGAGTTTACCGCCGATCATGAACCGGTCGATCTGGTCATGGTCGCGGCGGACGACGAGCCCCGGTTGAAATGGGTTCTCCATCATGTAATCGTTCTCCGCGCGCTCCAGGTTGACCAAGAGGGCACCCTCGAACCCAAGCGGCAGCGGCCGTACGCCACCCACGGCGAGTTGCTGTTGCCCGAAGGAGCCCGCCGTGTAGCCGGCATCGAAGTAGCCGCCTTCGGGGTGGATGGTCACGATGTTGATGGCCGAGCCGAGCCCATCGCCGCCAAACTGTGCCGGCACGACGCCCTTGTAGACCTCGACGCGCTCGACGAGCTGGAGCGGGATGTTGTCGAGCGTGAAGGCGTCTCCAGCCACATCGGCTGCGTTGCCGTTGACGTAGATCTGGACGCGCTGCCCTTCGAGCCCGCGAATCGAGAACACGGAGGCCGAACCGAGCCCACCCGAACGCCGGACCTGGACGCCGGCGACGCGCGAGATGGCTTCATCGACGGTCAACCCGCGGCCGGCCAATTGCTGCCCATCGATGATGGACACGGCGAACGGGCTTTCGCGAATGGCTTCTGCCTCAGGGTCGCCCTCGACGGTCACTTCGTCGAGCGCATCGACCTGGGCGTCGAGCACAACGTCGAGCGTCGCCGTCGCGCCGGACCGAACGGTCACCGAGACCTGTTGCGTGGTGTAGCCGATGAACGAGACCCGGACCGTCTGTTCGCCCGCAGGCACCTGCTCGATTCGATACCGGCCATCCAACCCCGTAGCGTTGCCGAGATTGGTACCGATGACCTGAAGGCTGGCACCAGGGAGTGGATCACCCGTGGTGGCATCGGTGACGAGGCCGGCAATCGTGCCAGTTTGCGCGCTGACAGACGGGGCGAGAAGGCATACGAGGCCGAGCATAGCTCCGGCAAGGACGCGTCGGCATCCAAACACACCCGCTGAACGGGTGATGGGGACAAGGAAGCACATGGGGAAGGAGGTGAGGAGGAGGGTGTTTACATGTTGGGTTTGGCGAGAAAGGCAAGGCCTAGAACAAACAGCGCAGCCAAGGCGAGCCCGAAGAGCGGACTGGCTGCCCGCCGCGCCGCATCCGCCGAGGCTTCAGGAGCCGGCTCGAACTGGGGGGCACTGGGGTAGTCGGCCGCGTTGAACGGGGTATCGGCGAAGACGAGGGGCTCGAAATGGGCGCGCCACTGCTCCTGATAGGCCTCGACTGCATCGAGTGCGCGGCGTTGCTGGGCGTCACCGGTGCCGGCGAGATCGAGGAAGGCTGCGTGCGCGAGGACTGACGGCGAAAGGGCCCCGACCGTGCGAACGAAAGCCGACTGCCGCGTACGCTGCTCGGCGAACTGCGCGATGACCGGCTCGACGGCCTCGGCCACCACGGCATCACGGGCGATGGCGAGGACCGCGAACGACTCGCTCACGTCGGCATCCATCGCTTCGGCCATCTCCGGATGGTCGGCGAGAAATTCCGCGACGGGCTCGGTACCGCGCTGGTAGGCGTCGGCAGCAGCCGTGCGGGTAGCGGCCACAAACGCGGCGCGCGTCGGAGCGGGATGGACCTGCCCAGCCAGCAGCGTCACCGCCGCCGGAAACACGACGCCCAGCCCAAGCCAGCAGACCGCGAGCACAACCGCGTTAGAAGCCGCCGACCGGCCCCTGGCATCGACAGCAGCCGCGAGGCCGAGCCAGAACAGGCCATAGAGAAGCGCTGCAGCCGTCCATAGTGCCCACCGCCCGAAGCCGCCGCCGGCGAGCATGAAGCCGGCCGTCGTGGCCGCGACAACGAGGAGTGCCAGCAATCCGCCGCGCGCGAGCAGCTTGCCTGCAAGCGGCGTCCGCCGCGAGATGGGCTGTGCGAGAATGAGCCGGAGCGTCCCCCGTTCGCGCTCCGAGGCCGTCAGGTCGTAGCCCAACGCGAGCGCCAGGAGCGGGAGCAGGTAGAGCAGGACGAAGGCGAGGTCAAAGGCACCAGCGGCGAGCCGAAGCGGGCTCGTGAGGGCGTCGCTAGTCCCGACGGCGACCCGGTTGCCGGCTGTGATCTGGTGCGCGGCCGGGTAGAGGTCCGCCTGCCCCACGGCGAGCGCCGAAAGCGGCGTCGGCTCGGCCGTAACTTGGCGTCCGTAGTACAGGCCAACGGCGTACGGCGAGCGCGGACCCCATTCATAGGCGTCCAGCGCTAGGCCTTCAGCCTGCATGGCCTGCTCGATGGAGTCGGCCCGGGCCTGGTTTTCGGACCAACGCTCTGCATCGGCGGCCAGAATGGCACGTGAGGCCTCTGCACGCTCGGCGCGGAGGTCCAGCCCGACGGTGAGAGCATAGATCGTAGCGGCGGCAAAGACGAGAGTAGCCCAGAGGGCCGTACGGTCGGCGCTGAGCAGCCGGATCTCGGTGCGTGCGACGGTGAAGAGGGGGGAAGGCATCGGGAGAGGATCTAGCGTGAATCGAGGGGCATGCGGGCGACAGCGGCAGGCACGGCAAACGCGAGCCCGAACAGCCAGAGGCTGAGGAAGCCGAGTGCAAGCGCGTGCCCACCCAGCGCCCACCCGGCGCTAGGCGCTTCGTAGGCAAAGGCCGGAATGCCGGCCCACACCTCCTCGCCGACCACGTACTCGCGGTCCCACGTTCCACCTGGAGCCGCGTGGTCGATCAGGTTTTGGTTGAGCGCCTGGACGTAGTCGTACCGGTAGGTCTCCGCAGCATCGGCGAAGTGGCGGTGATGCCGGTAGTCGGTGCCTGTCAGCGCGGTGGAGAGCGGTGCGACGGCGAGCAGCGGCGCAACGACAGCGCCGGCTTGGGCGATTCGGCCCTGGCCTTCGAATCCATCTGCGAGCCGCTCGAAGAGCACCCGGTAGGCTGCCGTTTCCATCTCCTCGCCTTCGTAGAGCCGAACGGCCGGCATGTTGACCGAGAGCGAATCGAGCGTCGAAACGCCCTCCTCAGCCAGCAACCGCTCCGTCACGCGCGTCGTGAGGTCGTCCCAAGAAAGCTCACCGATGGCGGCTTCTTCTGCCGCGAAGGCTTCAGCCGTCAGGCCAGGGTGGACGCGCTCAGCCACGTCCGCCGCCAGCCGAGGAGCAATGAATCCGTTGGCGAACCAGAATCCGAGGAGAATCAGGAGAGCCGAGCGGGGCGACCGTGCGAGCGCGCTCACCAGGAGCGAGACCCCGACAAAGACCGCAAAGTAGACGAGGTAGACGAGCGCGAGGAGTGCCACGCGAGGCAAGCTCCACGCGGCGGCCTCCGGGGCGGCAAAGAGCGCCATCGCAGCGGCCCCGAGGATCGCAGCCGGCACCAGGACGAGCGCGAGAGGCGCGGCTGTACCCAGCGCTTTGCCGGCGGCCAGCGCACGCCGTGGGACGCCCAGGCTCAGGAGCGAACGCAGCGTTCCCCGCTCACGCTCGCCAGCGAAGGCCCCAAACGTGAGCAAAATGATGAGCAACGGGACGAGCCACTGAAGCACCGCCGCAGCGGTCAGTTCTCCCAACCGCGCCGACGCCGAAGCGTCCTCCGCCGGCCGGTACTGGGCGTCCTGGATCGCGTGGCCCTCCATGAAGAGCGCGACGCCGGTGTAGGCAGTCACCCCACGGTCCACGGCCAGCAACGGGGTGACCGGCTTGAACGCGTAGCTCCCGAAGTGAGCGGCCGAATGGGGATTCTTCTCGCCCTGGTCCGTCCACACGCCGCGTTCGGCCACGGCGGCTTCGGCGTGCTGCGCCACAAGGCGGTCGGTGTGGAGCCAGCCGGTCACGAGCGCGCCGGCCAGCAAAACGAGGGTGGCAGCAGAGGCCCACCAGAACCGCCCCTCACGGAGCGTTTCGGCAGCTTCTTTCCTGGCGATAGTGAGAATCATGGGGAGGGCAGGGTTACTCGTTGAGAACGGGCGTGCTGGCTACGTCAAGCGCTTCCTCGAACCGGGACAGCGGCTCCTCGCCGTAGAAGAGGTCCGCTCCCTCGGACGCGCCGGGTGCGACGAAGACGAACGTGGGCGTACCGCTCGCGCCCAGGCTCGCCCCGAGGCGGAGGTCCAGAGCCATCAGCGGCGAGGTAGCGTCTCGTGCGAGACACTCTTCGAACCGCTCCTGGTCAAGCCCTGCCGCAGCGGATTCTTGGCGGAAGACAGGAAGCGGATCGCGCAGGTATCGCCAATCGCTCTGGGTCGCGTACAGACGCCGCTCGAACGTGTTGAAGGCGTCTTGGCCCCCGAGCGCGCCGGCACAGAAGGCCGCCTCAGACGCATGCGGCCCACGCAGCAACCGCGGCAGCGGAAAGGCCCGCACGACGTAGTTCGCCCGGCCGGTCTCCACGAAGGCGGTCTTGATGGAGTCCGACCGGGCGTCGTACACGCGCTGGCACGTCGGGCAGGCGAAGTCGGCGAACTTGTGGATCGTGGGCACGGACGGGTCTAGCGAGCCGTTTGGGCCGGCTCCGTACGTCCGTGCGGCGTCCGCGGCACCTAACCACGCTGCATCGGCGCTTGCACTGTCGGCAGCGGTGGGGGTCTGGGCGAGCGTGGTGCCGGCCAGCCCGAGGGCCGCCCCACAGAGGAGCAGGCAACGAAGAACGCTCAAGGGCTGAAAAGAAGTCATGTCAGCGAGAAGGTTGAAGCGATAGCGTGACGCGGTTGGGCCGGCCGGCGGTGCCTGTCACGCATCGAGATTGCGGGCGGCTTGGTCCCAGTTCACCACGTTGAACCAGCTCTCCACGTAGTCCGCGCGCCGGTTTTGGTAGCGGAGGTAGTAGGCATGCTCCCACACGTCGATGCCCAGCACGGGTACGAAGCCGGACGCATGCGGCGGTTCTTGCTCAGGCGTCTGAACGATCTGAAGCGCACCGGTCTCGTCCCGAGCCAGCCACGCCCATCCGCTTCCGAACACGCCAAGCGCGGCTTCCGTGAAGCGCTCCTTGAAGGTGTCGTAGGAGCCAAAGGCGCTGTCAATAGCTTCGGACAGCGTGCCAGTCGGGCTGCCACTTTCGCCGGATGCCATCATAGGCCAGAACACGGCGTGGTTGAGGTAGCCGCCGCCATTGTTCAGGACGGCCGTCTGCACGTCTTCCGGCAGCGCGTAGAGGTCCGCGAGCAGGTCAATCAGAGGACGGGTCTGTAACTCTGGATAGCTCTCCAGGGCCGCATTGAGCTTGTTGGTGTACCCCTGGTGGTGCCGGCCGTGGTGAATCTGCATCGTCTCCGCGTCGATGGCGGCGTCGAGGGCGTCTGCTGCGTACGGCAGATCCGGCAAGGCATACGGATAGACGGCGGACGCGCCCGGGGCGGCTACAGCGAGGTCGAACGAGGTGCCCGAGCCGGCCGGCACGATGGTGCCGGTCTCTGCTGGGCGGTCTCCGTTTGCTTGGGCGTCGGTATCGCCGGTGGCGCACCCAGGCAGGAGCGCTAGCGTGGCCGCACCTGCCGTTCCGGTGAGCAAATACCGGAGAAAGTTGCGGCGTGGAACGGGTGACGGGGTTTTCATAATTCAGGTGGTAGATGAGAAGCGTGGAACAGATCAGAGCGTCACGGTCAGGACAAGGTTAGTGCGTGGCGATACGGCGCAGGCCAGGGGCTGCCAACAAGACGAGGCCGACTGTGAGGGCGAAAAGGCCAACCAGTGGCCACAGCGTGCGGGCCGCCGTGTTGCCAGGATCCTGGAAGGCAAACACGGGCATGTCCTTGTAATCCGCAGCGGTCAGGCTGATGCGCTGATAAGCCCGCGGCGCAAAAAAGTCCCGGTGGGCGATGTGGAAGGTCTCGACCTGCCGGAGATAGGTGGCGTGGCGGGCGTGATCTGTCCCGGCAACGGTGGCGAGGGTGTTTTGGAGAAGGGCAGCAGGTGAGAGGATGGCCAAGCCGCCCGCCAGCCGCTCCTGCGCCGCGAGCGCATCGTCATAGCGGCGGAGCACAGGGCCGAGCGTGTCTTGCATTGCGTCCTGAATGGCCGTGTAATGGAGAGGAAAGTTTATGGCCTCAGGATCGAAGCCTTCGGGCCGAGAGCCGGGGTTGGCCTCGTAGTACGCGATCAGAAGATCGGGACCGTGGCCGCCCCACCGGGTCGCGGCGTCGCGTTGGGCCTCGACAAGCGCAGCGCGCGAGGGTACCGGAGCCAGCGCGCCCGAAACGGCTCCGATCAAACCAGGAAGGACGACCACCAGAGCGGCCCACATCGCAGCGAGCGCGAGCGCGTTTGTCGCCGAAGCCCAGCCCCGCCCGGCCACCCAGGCTGCAAGCGCTGTCCAGAACGCAGCGTACAGCGCGACACTGGCGAGCGCCACGCCGAGCGCACCCCATGCCGCTCCGAGATTCGCTCCAAACAGGCCGAGGCCGGCGAGCACCGACGCCCACGCTACACCGACGACGAGCGCCCACCGAAGCCCGGCCTTGGCCCACATGAACGTGTCCGGCCGGATGGGCTGCGCGAGCACCAGTCTCAGGGTGCCCCGCTCGCGTGCCCCCGAAGCGAGGTCGAACAGGAGGACGAGTAGCACCAGTGGCAACACAACGACGAGCGCGAACGCTGTGTCGAACCGGCCTGTAACGTAGGCTTGAGGATTACCCAGCTCCTCAGCCGCCTTGGCATGCGTCGAGACGAGGTTCATCCCACTCACGGAGAGGACATAGGGGGCTACGTCGCTCTGGCCGATAGCAAGGGGGGCTAGTGGTGCGGGCGGAAGCACGGCCGGACGGCTGTTGAACGTGCCAACCGGGGCGGCGTCTGTTGGGTCGGACCATCCGCCAGGTCCCTCACCATCGAGCGCGGCAACTTCACGAGCCATTTCGCCGAACGTTTCAGCCTCTACACTGCGGACCTGAGCGATAGCGTCACGCTGAACGTCAGCCCATCGGCCGGCATTGTACGCCCCGAACAAGATGGAGGTAGCCAGCAAGGCAAGGGCGGCGTAGGTCGCGGGTGTTCGGCGGAGGAGCCGCCACTCGTGAGCAAGAACAGTGCGAAGCATGAGGAAGACGGGTTACAAGAAGCGGGGCCGGCGAGCGGCGAGGATAGCGAGACTGAGGCCTCCCAACGCCCAGAGTGCTAGGAGAGCGAGGGGGAGCGCCTGCTGGCGGGCTGCCCACGCGGCTGACGGCGGAGCGTAGCTGAACCGTTCTTGCGCGGCCCAGAAGTCACTCCCGCGCACATTTCGCTCATAAATGGGATCGGTTAGCGTCATGAGGTCGTCGTTCATGGCCTTGACCAATTGACGGCGGTACGTCTCGGCGGACTCTGCAAAGTGGCGGTGCGCGGCGAAATCGGTCCCTGCCAGCCCCATCGACGCTGAGCGGACCGCCATGAGCGGCGTTACGAGCCCTGTGAGGGCCTGCGCTCGGTTCTGCTGCTCGACCTGCGCCCAAAGCGCGCCGTACTGCTTGTCGTAAACGGCATCGCTGTACTCCTCCATTGCCTGGAGGGAGACACCCGAGAAATTGATCGGCAGGTCCTCGATGGCCGAGACGCCGTAGTCCTCCATCGTCTCCTGAAGCAGCCGCTCAGCGCGCTCGTCGGACGGGTCATGCCCATCGATTCCGTCAGCGAGGTCCTCATTTACGGCGCTCCAGAAGGCCGTCGTGGACGGCGTCGGGTAGAGCGCGCGGGCCGCATCCGCAGCTACACGTGGAAAAACAAGGACGGCGAGCGCCCAGAAGGTGAGAAGCCCCACAAGCGCTCCACGCCCTGTCCGTGACCGTGCGCTGACCGCGAGGGCCACCCCAACGAACGCGGCAAGGTAGAGGCCGTACGCCAGGGCAAGCAGCCCGAACCGGGCGAGCCCGTCCCCAAGAGTGAGGCTGCCGGACGTGAGGAGGAGGGCCAGCACGCCTACCACGATGGCCGGCACGAGGACAACGGCCAGCGCCTGCGCCACGCCAAGGGCCTTGCCGAGTGTGAGGTCGCGTGGACGAACGCCTTGAGCGAGCGACTGCTGCAGCGTTCCCCGCTCGCGCTCTGAGGCGAACGCACCGAAGGCCAGCAGCACGATCACGAGCGGCAGGAGCACTTGCAGGACGGTCACAGCCGTTACCTGCCCAAGCCGCCCTACACCCGCTGCATCGCGAGCCGGGCGAAAGGCGAACTCGTTCTGGTAGTGCGCCTCCAGCCAGACTGCGAGCCCAGTGTAGGGCGTTACGCCGGGTTCAGCGAAAGCGAGTGCTGAGACAGGCCGGTAGGTGTAGAGCGCAAAGTGGGCAGCCGAGTGGGGATTTTTCTCCCCCTGCTCTACCCATTGCGCCCAGGAGGCCTCCTCCGCCCGCTCGGCCTCAGCGCGGACGTTGTGCGACTCAATGGCACCCAGGACGAGGGCGACGAGAAGTAGGCCACCGACCAAGCCTGCGGCCAGCCGGAACCGGCCGTCCCTCATCATCTCGGTGCGCTCTTTCTTGGCAATAATGCGTGTCATGGCAGGTTCAGGTTGTCTCTGGCAAGGCCTCTTGTTGCTGGTAAGGCTGCTTAGGCAACTGAGAGGGCCTCCAGCCCCGCCCCTGAAGGTTCGGGAAGACGTTCAGGGGCGGGGAGAGGCAGGTAGCCGCCATCGTTGGCGGCGGCGGTCAGAGTTGGTAGTGGAGCGCCAGGGTGACCTCGCGCCGCCGGCCGGGGTAGGCCTCGAACGGGCCGTCGTTCGTGCCGAAGAAGAAGAAGTGCTCCTGGTCGAGAAGGTTGAGTGCGGTCAGCCGTACCTCGGCTCCGTTGAACGCCCGCGGTGCCCACGCCACACTGGCATTGACGAGTGCAAAGGCACCGTCCTCGACGGTGTTGCCGTTATCGATGAAGTAGTCGCCAGAGGCGTCTACCCAGGCACTCGTTTCGAGCCCGAACTGCGCAGCGGTGTGCGCGAACCCGAGGGTTCCCTGATGCGATGGCGCGCCGGCTACGCGGTTGTCCGAGAAGTCGTAGACCGTGTCCCCGAACTCCGCCCCGAACCGGTAATCCACCCATTCGGAGTCCGTGTAGGTGTAGCTACCCCACGCGGCGAGCCCTGGCACAACCGCGCCGAGGCCCACGCGCGCCTCAGCCTCGAGGCCCTGCGAGAGCTGGCGTCCGGCATTTTGCGGGAGCGGGCTTTGGCCCTCAGTGGGGACGAGGATGAGGAGGTTGCGGCGGTCGAGCCGGTAGAGCGCAAGGGTGAACTGCGCCACATCGGTTCCGCCCTTGAGACCGACCTCGGCGTTTGTCGCACGTTCGGGCTCCAGCGTGGTATCGCGGCTACGGAAGGCCCACACGGGCCCGAAGGCCGGGCTGAACCCGCGCCCGAACGTGGCATAGGTGGTGAGCTGCGGTGTCAGGCGAAAGGCGGCAGAGAGCTTCGGGCTGAATGCCTGTGCCCGGTCTTCCGACGTGCCCTCCGGCGTGGTGCCGTCCTGCGTCGTTGTCTCGGCGAAGAAGGCGTCCCGGCGGAAGCCGTCGTAGCGGGCACCGAGACCGAGCGTGAGCCGGTTTTCAAGGAGGCTGACATCGGCTTGTGCGTACGCTCCTACGACATCCGCGTCGAACGTGATATCGGCCAACCGATCCGTCACCCACTCGTCTCGGTTGACGAATTCTCCCGTCGTGATGTCGCGGCTCTGGGTGTAGAAGGAGAACACAAAGGTATTCGGGTTGAACCCGTACTCGCCAGTCCAGTCTTCTGTGCTCCGCCCGTCGACGCGCTCGTAGCTGGCTCCGGCGGTGAGCTGGACGCCGGCTCCTAGCCGGGCGCGAAGCTGCGGTTCGGCGTAGAAGGTCTGTGTGCCGGTCTCTCCGTAGAACCCGTTTTGGGTATGGAGCCCCCGCTCGGGGCTAAACGGCTCGGTGAATCCGATGAGGGCGTCGCCCTGAACGTCGCGGTAGTGCAGGGTGCCGGAGAAATCGAGCGTGGGCGTGAACTGGTGCTCGACGCGCGCGGTTGTCTGCCAGAATTGCGTGTTCGCGTTCGCGCCCTCAACGTTGTAGTTGGCCTCGATCCCACCTGCGAGAGGGACCAAACTGCCATTGGCGAGGAGCGGAATCCCTGTAGCGACGCGCTGTGCCCGGTCCGTGTAGCCGGCCGAGATGGAGACGGCCGTAGAAGGACCTGCAAGCCACTGGTTCTTTGCGAAGAGGTACGTGGCTTCGCGCCCCGTCTCATCGCGCCATCCATCGCGGTGCTCGTAGACCCCGCTTACGAGGAGTTGGTTGCGCCCCGGTACGATGGGAATGGACGCGACGATGGCTGGCACTGCGAGCCCGTAGGAGCCACCCAGCACACTGGCCGTCACGCTCGGCTGCCCAAAGGCGTCGAGTGTGAAGTAGTTGATCGCCCCGGAAACACCGCCACGCCCGTAAAGCGCGCTCGTGCTTCCGCGGAGCACTTCTGTCCGGTCTATGAGCGCAGGAGGTGCGATGAGGTCGAGGTCGACCTCGTCGTTGCCGGTCACGTAGGGCACGCCGTCGACGAGCGCGACGAAGGTGTCGTTGCCATGCCGGTTCGGCACTCCGCGGAGCGTCAAGGTTTGGAGGTCGCTGCTCGACTCGTCCCGCCGAACCTGGACGCCCGGCACGCCGACGAGCGCATCGGTCGTGGTGGTCGCCGCGCGGCGTTGAGCCTCGCGCGCGGTCACGTTGGTGATGGCAGCCGGCGTGTCGCGCAGCGTACGCTCGCGCCGGTCAGCCGTGACGACGACCTGGTCAAGATCGAGAGCCGTGTCGGAGAGTGTGATGTCGAGGGTAGTCGTCTGTCCCGCTTCGAGCGTCACGAGCCGACGTGCAGTTGAGTAGCCGACGAAGCGGGCCTCAACGGTCTGCGGGCCAGTGGGCACCTCCGTGATCCGGTAGCGACCATCGGGGTCCGTAGTTGCACCAAGTGGGGTGTCAGCAACCTGAATCGTTGCACCAGGCAGTGGTGCGCCGTCGGCATCTCGAATGGTGCCTTCGAGAGTGCTTGTTTGAGCAAGTGCTGGCGTTACTAAACCGAGTAACGCCGCAAAGAGAACGTAGGAGAGGATGGAACGCATGGGACCAATAGGTTCGAGGTTAGGGAAGGGTTTTGAGATCAGAGGGCAGCGTTGGGGCGGCCATAGCCATGCTGGGCGCCGAGCGCGAAGACGAGGCTCAAGAGCACGAGCGCGAGCAGCGGACCCGCCAGGCGCATCAGGACTTGGCTTGCGGGTTCGTCTTGGAAGGTGAGCGTTGGCAGTGCGTCGAGGTCAGCCGGCCGAAGCGGACGCCGCGTGAAATAGCTGGGCGCGAAATGCTCGCTCCACGTTTTCTGGAAAACCTCCACGGAGGCATCGAACGCGGCGTACCGAGCGTGCCCGGTGCCGGCGATGTCCAGAAAGGCCAATTGGGCCAGAATGGCCGGCGAGAGGTAACCGAGCGACTCGATGAACCGCTGCTGCCGGGCTTTCTGGTCGGCAAACTGCCTGTCGATCGGGGCCAGGGCTTCCGCGATGCGCTCGTCTTGCGCGACCCGGCGCATGGCGTAGTCGGCCTCATCCGCATCGACCGAGGCGAGTTCGGGATGATCGTTGAAATACTTGGCGAGGGACGCTGCTCCTTCCTGTTCTGCCAGGCTAGCTGCCGCACGCCTCGTGCTCACGTAATCCATCCGCGAGGGCACGGGGTAGAGTGTGCTCGCGATGCTGTTGATGAGTGCCGGCGCCAAGACGACGAGCGTGAGCCAGCACGCGGCCAACACGAAGCCCCCCGTGACGGGCCGGCGAACCCGGCTGTCGACGAACGCCGCCAGGGCCATCCAGAATCCTCCGTAGAGCACAGTGACGAGCAGCCAGAGGAGCCATTGACCTACGCCGCCATCCAGCCCGTC
>JBCDHV010000007.1:0-22061 GCA_038749615.1 Bacteroidota bacterium | reverse complement strand
CACGACGAACATGAAGGAATCCGAATACTTCCTCAGCCACGTGGGTTCGGATTGTGGCATCGCCAACGTCAACATCGGCACGTCGGGTGCGGAAATCGGCGGGGCGTTCGGTGGGGAGAAGGAGACCGGCGGCGGCCGGGAGTCAGGCTCGGATGCGTGGCGGGCCTACATGCGCCGGCAGACCAACACGATCAACTGGTCGGACGACCTCCCGCTGGCTCAAGGCATTACGTTCGACTTCTAGACACACGAATCGCTCTCCGCCTCGCCGGCACTCAGACGGACTGCCGGCGAGGCGCCAGGGCCTCAACCCACCTCTTATCATGTCTGAACCTGGGCTCTCTTCCCGACTTCGCCTGCTCTACTGGGTGCTCACAGGCCTCGTGGCGGCTGCGATGACGGCTTCGGGCGGTCTTTACTTCCGTGACGTTTTTGCTGGATCGGGTGAGGTGCTGGACAACTTTGCCGAACTCGGTTACCCGTCCTACATGGTAGCCATGCTCGGGACGGCCAAGCTCCTCGGTGCGCTAGCGCTCGTGGTCCGGCGGTTTCCATTGCTGACGGAATGGGCCTACGCCGGCTTTACGTTCAACTTCTTGTCGGCCGGGATCTCTCATCTCACCGTCGGGCACACGCTGGGAGAGTCCATGCCCCCCTTCGTCATGCTGGCGATTCTGCTCGGCTCCTACACGCTTTGGCGCCGGCAGTACCGCGTTCAGGCTGTGTGACGCTAGAGAGAACCAGCGTGTGGAGCACTGCGGCCCTAACCTGCAAGACTTGTACTATTAACATGCCTTGCACGTTATTCCACCTCGTCTCTCACACGCCACCTCTCTATCTCTAGATCGATGCGCACTCTCGTTTTCCTTGGCCTTGTTCTGTTGACGGCCGCCGGCTGCGACGACTTTGCGTTCGAACCTGCGCCTCTCACCGTTGATGAGGCCGAGCGGGCTAAACAGGCGCTCGATTTCAGCTTGGAGTTGACCGAGATTGTGTTCGAGGCTTATGCCAACGAGACTCCCATTTTGGACGAACGCTTGCCTTGCGAGGGCGGCGTTCCAGGAAGAGCATCAGGGTTTCTATCCGAGTCCCCCGATGCTCGTCAGAGATTTACCATAGAGGTAACAGCAAACCGGTGCCCTCACTTCTCTGTTGATCTACTGCTCTCCGGGTCCATCACGTCCAGCCCGGAGGCTGTGAGCATCACAAGTAGGCTTTCGGGAGTCGCGTGGCTGGATTCGACTTGGCAACGAGTGGAGTTTGGGTCTCTAGAAAACACCTTGAGTGCTCGGCTCATTTCGGAGAGTCCTAGCCTTCTGATCGACGAGAACTCGCGCGTCGTGGAGGGAAAGCTGGACGTAGCTCCGTCTAATAACTTCGGTGTTAGCGAGTGTCGGTTCAGCGAGGCAGCCATCGGGCCAGATTTTTCCGCTGGCGAGCTGGCCGATCTGTACTGCCAGAGGGTGGCCCGCTCCTCGGACTGAGCGGGTTTTCCGGCGTCTACCTTCGCGCGTTCCCAGTGGTATGCAACGCACGCGGTATCGAGAGGCTATTCAAAACAATGGTGTTACGAACGGTGTAACTCGTGTATTCTAGCGGCGTTTGGGTGAGTCTTATTCACCTTCAAACCCGTTTAGAATGAAGCTTGGCTTGCTGCCGGCCCTTGGGCTGGTGCTCCCTACTCTCTTGTTTGCGCAACCTGCCGACCTCGACGCCCAGGTCGAGGCCATCATGGAGGAATACCACGTCACCGGCGTCGGAATTGGGCGCATTGAGGAGAGCCGACTGGCTTGGACGCGCTACTACGGCGAGCAGTCGCCCGGCGTGGCGGTCTCTGACTCGACGATGTTCAACACTGCATCGGTCAACAAGGCGGTGACGGCTGAATTGGCCCTGCGGCTCGTGGACGAGGGTCTGCTCGACTTTGACGAGCCGATTTCTGCCCATTACGTCCACCCAGACATTGCCGCCGATTCCCGGCACGAGTACCTCACCCCCCGGATCATCCTCACGCACACGACCGGCTTCCTCAACTGGCCGCACAACTACGAAGACGGGAAACTCGCCTTCCTTCGAGACCCAGGTGAGGCATACGGGTATTCAGGCATCGGCTTCATGATCTTGGGCCGGTTTCTCGAACACAAACTCGGCACCACGTTCCCGGAGTTGGTCCGGCAACACGTCTTCGAGCCGGCTGGAATGACCTACGCGTCGGTCGTCCAAGCGCCCTGGATGGAACCGCTCGTGGCCCATCCAAGCGATGCCGAAGGCCAGCCGTTTCCCGACTTCGCACTCGACTACGGCTACTGGAATCCGGCAGACGATCTCTATGTCTCCGTCCCGGACTACGCGAAGTTTCTCCTGCACGTCCTGGAGGGCAACACGCTCAGCCCGGCTCTACGAGTTGAACGCCAGCGCGTGCAAACCAGCCTGATCGAAGACGACATCTGGGGATGCAAGGAAGGCCGAGACATGCCATGCCCGGATGCGTTCGGCCACAGCATTGGCTGGTTCGTCTTCGATTACGGCGGCAACGTCAACATCCAGCACGGCGGAAACGACCAGGGCGAGGCCGGCATCGGCTATCTCGAACTCAGCTCGAACAGCGGCACCATCGTCTTCGTCCGAGGTGCAAACGGCGTCCTGGCCTGGCCGCGGATCGTCGACCTGATCGATGGCGAGCAGCAGTTTACCTCGGTGTTCCACGCCATCATTGCTGAGTACTTCAGCGCTCAGGAAGAAGGGTAACGAGCCGGCACGAGCGATGGGATTCCAACGCCCGGGTTTCAGTCCTGTGCCGCAGCCCAAAAACGTCCAAAACGTTCAAACTCAGCCTTTTCCTACAGCCGTGTCAGACAGACTCTGACAAGAGCGCCAATGCTAGATATGTACATTTTGTGAGCATAGAACAAATCATAGTCCTCACAAAAATCTGATATGTCGCGTGCGCTTCTAAAGCGGCTCAACTCCATGAAAACCAAGACGATTGAACCTCATCTCCGCCTGCTCACCGCTGCAGGTATCACAGCAACAGCTCTCCTCATTGCCACGGATTTGCTCGTCCTCTAGCAATCATTCACGATTGAACAGGCAACTGCCGGAGTGCTGCACACAGTGCTGAACACAATACCGAACACGATAAGGGTGGCCAGACCGTGCCCCTCAACTCCTCAACGGTCTGGCCACCTGCTCTAGAGACGGGGCTTGCCTCCGAGCCCTCTCGTCTCCGTTTCCTGCCTCTTTTTTACCCTACACACCTCATGCGGCCTGCCTTCCGCACCTCAGTCCACGGCGAGAATATTCTCATCACTGTTGAAGGCCCAGATCTCTTTCGCTGGGCCCAGCTCGACCCCTCCGGTGGCCACATTCGGACGGGCTCTGCTCGCCTAAGCGGCCATGTTCTGATCCTCGACAGGAGCGGCGTGGCCGTCCGCCCCAACGATGGATCGCTGCGCAGGCTCAACCACTTGCCCAACTGGAGCGCCACACCCTACGTAGACTGGACTTCGGTTTCGTCGACTCACCGTGGCTCTCCTGATCCGGAGATTTGCCGAGTCTTGAAGCAGATGACCTGAACCGTAAGACCAGCTCTGCTCACAAGAGGTCTTGATACTCGTCGTGCCGGCGGATGTAGGCCTTGACGAATGGACAGAGCGGCACCACCTTCAGGCCGCGTTCGCGAGCATCATCGAGCGCGGATCGGATAAGCCGGCTGCCAATCCCCTGCCCTTCCAGTTCTTGCGGGACTTCGGTGTGCGTGAAGACAATCTTGCTGCCACGCTCGGTGAAGTATGCCATCGCAAGACCTTCATCGAGATCGATTTCGTAGCGCTGCCGGCCATCGTTTCGTACGACGGGGACGTCTTGGTGGGGCATAATCTGATAAGGCGAGATAGGGCGGGAAGAAGTATGAGGAGACGGGGTATGGGACGTGAGTTCTGAGAACCGTATGCTGCGGGCGAACGCCGCCGTCTCTCACCGGATCCAACCTTATGCTTCCCCGTGCGCTGCTCATCCTTCTAGGCACAGCCGGCTACGTCGCCTTCTTCCTCATGCTGTTCCAGCGTCGCGTCTGGCTCGCCATCGGGATTGGCGCGGTTGCGCTCCTGATTGGCTTCGCGATAGGGTACTGGAGCTCACGCAAGGGCAAGGGGAGCTTCAAGACTGTCCTGTGGTTCAGTGCCGGCCCTGTGGTCTTAGGCACCATCGCTTCCCTCGTCCTCTACCGAGGAGACCTGGAGCCGATTCTCTTCTTCGGCGTCCCTGCAATGTTGGTCCCCGTCGTAGTCGGCGCAGGTTTGATGTCCGGCCGGCGGCGGGGGTGATGCCTCGCTTCGGCGGCTGCGTCTGCGGCGAGCAGATCAGGTGGCCTGGGCGATGCCCCAAAGCCTCTACACCTCCAGTACGCCTCGCACCAACCGTTCGAGTTGCGTCCGTACCATGGCGCCGACTTCCATGACTTCCTCGTGGTTCAACTCGCCTGGCACAATGCCGGCGGCGTGGTTGGTGATCGTCGAGACGCCGAGAACTTTCATGCCGAGGTACACGGCCTCGATAACCTCGGGCACGGTGCTCATCCCGACGGCATCAGCCCCGATGCGCTCGAAGAAACGGATTTCGGCCTTGGTTTCGTAGCTCGGGCCTTGGGTCCAGAGGTAAACACCGCGCTCCGTGGCAATGCCCAGTTCCAGCGCCTTCTCTTCAGCCTTAGCCAACCAGTCGGCATCATAGGGATTCGACATGTCCGGAAAGCGTGGGCCCTCGCCAGAATTGGGGCCGATGAGCGGGTTCGTCCATCCCAGGTTGAGATGGTCTGTGATGAACATCAGCGTGCCCGGCCGGAACCGCCGGTTGATGCCACCAGCTGCGTTGGTGACGAGCAGCTTCCGAGCGCCCAAGGCATAAGCCAGACGGATGGGAAAGGTGGTCGAGCGGATCGAGTGGCCTTCGTAGTAGTGGAGCCGGCCCCGGATGACGAGCACGGTGACGCCCTCGAGGGTCCCGATGAGCACCCGCCCGGCGTGGCCTTCGACGGTGGAAGCGGGATACCCCGGCAAATCCTGCGTCGGCCACTCCTGCGCGTCGTCCAACGCATCGGCTAGGGCACCGAGGCCAGAGCCCAGTACCATCGCGACGGCCGGCACGCGGTCTTCCGTCGCACGGATCGCAGAAACCGCAGCATCCACTGTGCGCGTCAGGGTAGAGTCTTCAAACGAAGGGCCGAAGGTCATGGTGCTGTTTAAATTCGTTTTATGGACAGATGGGAGCTGGTGTCGGAGAACACCCTGATGGCTCAGAGCAATTGTGAATTGGAATTATGAATGGGATTTATGATTTATGAGGACCGGTAGGGGGTAGCTAGATCGGCCTTTAACGCTTGGTCTCTGTCAGACAGATCGTGTATGGGATCCTCAGTGGAATTATGAATTGGGATTTATGATCTATGAGGATCGGTAAGGGGTAGCCAGACCGGCCTTTAACGCTTGGTCTCTGTCAGACAGATCGTGTGTGGAAGATGCGCCGACGGAGCGAAATACCCTTCCTAAGTCCCACTTCATGCATCATAATTCTTGCATCACAATTTGCTCAAACCGTCAGGTTTGAGCCATGACGGCTTCGACTTCAGCGGCAACGGGGAGTTCGGTTTTGACCACGATCATCGTCATGTCGTCATGCTGTTCGGCGTCCCCCATGAACGCCCGGACGTCTGAGGTAATCTGGTTCAGGATTTCCCGTGCCGGCAACGTGCCGAGTTGGCCGATCCGTTCGGCTAGTTCGTCTTCTCCGAACATGCGCCGGGACTCATCCATTGCCTCCGGAAACCCGTCTGTGTAGAAGACCAATACGTCGCCGGCCCGGAGGGAGACCTCGCTTTCTTCGATGGTTCGGTCGAACGCCGGCCCGGGCGCCAACCCGATCCCGAGGCCAGCCGGCATGACCGGCTCGGCAATCTGACTCGGGGAGCGCTTGAGCAGCACAGGGTTGTGGCCGGCTCGGGCAAACGTGAACGTCATCTCGTCCAGATCCAGCACCCCGAAAATCATCGAGATAAAAGTGCCACGCGGGACGTTTTCCAGGAACAGTTCGTTCGTCCGCCGCAACACCTCGGCCGGCGACTTGCACGACATGCACAGGCTCCGCACAAAGCCCTTGACGAGCGTCATGTAAAACGCAGCCTGAATCCCCTTCCCGCTCACATCGCCAATCACGATGCCGAGTTGGCGAGAGCCGATCGGAATAAAGTCGTAGTAATCGCCACCCACTTCCTGAGCGGCCTCACAGAGCGCAGCCACGTCCAGCCCTTCCACGTCAGGCATCTCCTGTGGAAGAAATTTCGTCTGCACGTCGCGTGCGATTTCGAGTTCGCGCTCCAGCCGTTGCTGCCGGCTCAGTTCGCGGATATACGCGGGTTCGTATGCCGGCATGTCTTCATAGCGCCGCCCTTTGAACACGCCGATGAATCCAACGGCCGCGAACGTCGCTACGGCCCCCCACGTGAGCGTAGCGTCGATCCACATCGGAAAGTCCGTCAGTGCCCACCCGAGGGACGTTTGCCAAATCAGTTCAGCAAATAGGTATCCGAGAAAGACCGTCAAGAAGTCATAGGTCACGTAGGCCCATCCAAACAGGAGGCCCGCGATCACCGAGGCTGCCACCCCGGCGTAGGCCGGCGTGAAGAGGTCGACGCCGTAGAACGTCAGCCCGAACAGCAGGCCAACGGTGATGTAGTACACGGGCCCCGTCCCGAAGCGCCGCCGCAGCAACGCCCCCACGGCTACGACTGCAATGGAGAGATGCAGGAAAGCCGTCCACGATTTCATGCCGAGCGTCGCCAGGAACGGCGACGGTACGCGCTGGTGTGTGAAGCTGTCCTCCGTGGGCAGCACGCCTACCCCGTCGAAGAGGGCAAGCCCCACCGATGTCACGCCCAGCAGCACCGCGGCCAAACCGAGACCACGGAGCACAGACCATCCAACCGGGCGCAGCCGCCACTGACCTTGCCGGCCTAGCCGCCACGCCGCATACGGGTCTGTCCCAGATTCTCGCGTTACGGAGTCGGCCGCGCCGCTCACTACGAGCGCTATAAAGGCCATGCCGGCACCAGCCACAGCCATGGTTGCCAACCCGCCCAAGATCATCCATATGAGCGGTGCCCCGCTGGAGACGAACCCATCGATGGCAAACAGCGCCGTCCCAGCCCCTCCTAGGGTTCCCAGAATGATGGCATCGCGGGCGGCGTTCGGCGTGTCGACCAACCGCGCACCAAACCGCCGAAAGAAGAGAATGGCGATGGCGAATAGGCCAATCCCGTACAGCACCACACTACCTGCGTAGTACACCCTCGACATGGCATACCAAGGTGGCCTTGAGCGTGTGCCGGCTCCGGACTCAGCCAGCTCCCCTCGTTCGAAGTCTGAATCGAGTTCCAGCAAGGCTCCATCCCGTGTCACGTCCACCCGCATCTCCCGCATGACCCCGTACTGGCTAGCGCCGTCCGAGAACCGCACGGAGGCGGTTCCGATGCCTCGGTCTGAAGGAACGATCAAGGTATCAACCTGAAAGCCTGCGTCTCCAAACGGGGTCGCGGCCAAGTGGTACCGGGCAATCCGCTCGAACGCCTGGGCAGATTGAGGGCCAAACAGTGCGTTCGGCACGTCCGCTCCTTCAGGGAGCATGTACCGGAGCGCTACGGAGTCAGCCGGCAGTTGGAGCGGGTTGTATGTCGTCTCGTTATCGAAATAGTACACGTGCCCGCTCGGGCTGAGGAGCAGCCGGTACTGAGTGTCGTCGTCATTCTCCCACCTGACAGACCAGTGATGTACTGGGTAGGAGTCGCTCTCCTGCGTGCCCGCGATGCGCACCAACACATCCCGGTCTTCGACCTCCTGAATG
Organism: Bacteroidota bacterium; assembly: GCA_038749615.1. Lineage (GTDB taxonomy): Bacteria > Bacteroidota > Rhodothermia > Rhodothermales > DATKEJ01 > JBCDHV01. Next base: position 14,168 of record JBCDHV010000007.1, on the reverse strand, counting down.
TAGACGTGCAAGTCTTTCGTCCGGCGAAACAGGACTTCAGCCTCCATCCCCTGCGTTTGGTACCCGTGTCCGTTCAGGAACGTCTCTGCGCGCGCGATCACTTCGCCTTCAGAGAGCTCGTACCGAGCCTGCGCATCGGGGTATTCCCGCGGGTAGAGCCAGACGAAAGCCGCCATGCACAACGCCGCAACCGTGAAATACACACGGTCGATACGCTTGATGCGTTTGATGGCTTCCTGCTTGGATTCTAGGCTCACGCCGTTCGGAAGATGTAGTAATTGCGCAGGCTCCACGCCACCTGCGAAACGGTCACCCGGACGATGACGAACAAGGGGATCGAGACGAGCATCCCCACGATGCCGGCCAGTTCCGCACCAATCAACACTACACAGAGAACGATCAGCGGATGGGTCTTGGCCACCTTCGAAAATACGATGGGCTGAATGATGTTATCGACTATTTGAACGATGCCCATCGCAATGGCTACCCAGAGCACGAGTGAAAAGTCGCCCGTCTGCGCAATCCCGATCACACTCGCAGCCATGAATCCGATGATCGGCCCGAAGTAGGGAATCACGTTGGCAAGCCCTGTAAACACTCCCAAAATCAGCGCATTCTCCAATCCGATGATGCTCAGCAGCACCACGGTGAGGACCGTTACCACAACGGTCCGTAAGAACAACGCCCGGAAGTAATAGCCAATGTTGGTCTCGATCTTGTCGAGCAGATCGATGGTGATCTCGTAGTACCGGTTCGGGATCGGTTGCAGGAGCGAGTTGCGCAGATCCCGGCCATCTTTCATCAGAAAGAACGTGACCAGGGGCACGATGATCACCGCGTATGCAAGGTTGGCAAACACCCCCAGTGCCGACGACAGCGTCGCCGAAAGTTGGTCTTGTTGAAAGAGCGTCGCGAACCCTCGCTGCAGGCCGTCGACCACGGCCCCGTTCTCGAACGGCACGAGGTCCTGCAACGTGCGCTCCACGCTGACCGCCACAGCATTCAGACGCTCTGGCGCAAGCAGAACACCAAAGTCCCCGACTTGCTGCGTCGCAAACGGGATGAGCCGCGATACGACGTAGGTCACCACGAGGCCGGCACCCACGAACGTGAGCAGGACCGCCAGCGCACGAGGCAAGCCAATGCGCTGCCCCGTGTTGACGATGGGGCCGAGCACGTACGATAACACCGCGCCAATTACCAGGAGCACCACCAGGTCTCTGAAGAACCAAACACTCCAAGCCGCACCGCCCAGCACCAACGCTACGCCGAGATACCGGAGCGTCCGCTCGAAGCTGAAGCGCCGGCTCTGCCGCGGGTCTACACGGACCGGGCCTGTGACGGCCGGACGGGGCTCTCCGTCCCAAGTCTCCTCATCGTACAGCGCGTAGCGCCGCATCCGCCGTGGGTTGGTTGCCATTCTGGTTGGTTGGCTCTGTGAATCGAGCGGCAAACGAATGGGATGCCGTTCACTCCTCCCCTTCCTCGCCACGCTCTGCGTGCTCCACGGCCGAACGGGCTTCGTCGAACCCGTATCCTCTGCGTGCGAGGTAATCGAACACCTTCTTACGGCGCTTGCGTACGTCTGTCTCTCGTGCGAGTTGCCGCCAGCGCTTTGCGGCCAGGGTAGCCGCCCGCTCCCGCACCTCGTCGTCTTCTGCTAGATCGGCCACGACCGACTCGGCGATGGACCGGGCGACGCCCTTTCTCGTCAGTTCGAGAATGACTCGGCTTGGGCCGTAGGCTTTTCCTTCGAGCCGGCTCCGCGCAAACGTGCGTGCAAACGCCTCGTCATCGAGATAGCGGTAGTGGTGTAAGCGGCCAATCGCGAAGTCGACCTCTTCCTCGTTGAAACCGACCTCGCGGAGCTTTGTGCGGACTTGCCGCTCGCTACGTGGTTGATACCCGATGTAGTGCAAGGCCCGGTTGAAGGCTTTGCTTCGGCGGTCCAGCGCAACGAGTTCAGCCTGACGCTCGGCAGTGAGTTCGTCGCCTTTAGCAAGCCGGTGCTCTGCGAGCAGGTCTCGGTGCAAGCCGAACGCAAATCGATCATCGATGTAAATCGATACCCGGTTTGGGTCCTTTTTTTGCGCCACCAGACGTGTGATCCGGCCGGCCTTTAACTCCGGCGCGTCACGCTCTTCAGCCGGTTTCCGAGATCTGAACGGCACGGGCTCCTGGGTTGTGGGCGCTTAGAGCGCCAACTCGATGCGGAACGTTGGCCAGCGCGGGATCCCGTTGCGGATGCTGCCGCTGAGCGACGACCCATCGAGATTGTCGCGGTACCCGACCACGTTGGCGCGGTTGGTCAGGTTGTAGATGTGGACGAGCGCGTTCCAGCGGGTAGGGCCGAGTTCAAACCGGTAGCCGAAGCCGGCATCGAGCCGGAGGTAAACCGGTAAACGAACCGGATCTGCCGAGGCGAGAGGCGATGTCACGTACCCGCTCCGAGCCTCGCCGCTGATGCCCCAGTGCCACCGGTCGCTGGCAAACTCGACGGCACCCCGGACGGTATGCGGCGCCTCGAACCGCGCCGACATGAACGCGGCCCCATACACCTCGGGGCGGGCCATCGCACGTGAGGCCGCGTAGCCGGCCCACGCCCGCCAGCCACGCGCGGTATACGACGTCAGGAATTCCAGCCCGTAGGCCCTCGTGGCTCCCTGATCAAACGTTTCGGCGAACGACGCGGTCTGCTGTACCTTTCCGAACGAGAGCGGATTCACAGCCCCACCAGGAAGAAGCACGTTTTCAGCGTGGCGCTGGTACACGTCCGCCGTGAGGCTCCAGCTATCGGTGGGCTGCGCCTCGATGCCGGCGGTGAATTGGAGCCCGACCGCCGGCTCCACATCCGGAGCATTGACCGCATGCCAGCGGCTAAAGGCGTAGTCAGAATCAGCCGATTGAACCTGGTGGATGTATTGCACCTGCCGGCTCACGCTCGCATGAGCAGACAGCCGGCCTGGTACCAGCACGAGCGACGAGCTCAACCTCGGCAGCACATGCATGTTCAGGTCGCCAGAGTAAAACCCGATCCTGAGCCCTGGTTTGACAGCCAGCCGGCTCACCGGCGTCCAGGTATCTTCGGCGAACACCGCAGCTTCGATGGCTCGGAAGCCTTCCTGCAGCCACGGCTGCGATGGATCGTACGGCCAATCAAACCGGTGATGCACGATCTCGGCCCCCGTCCGAATCATGTGAGGCCCCTTGGCGAAGTAATCGACCGTGACCTTGGCCCCCAGATCTTGAATGCTCATTGCCGGCTCCTCCGAGGGCGAGGCCACGCCGTCTCCCCCACCGAATTCGCTGCCGGTCATGACGCGAAGCACATTCGTTTCGTCGAACGCCGTGTAGGACGAACGGTAGAGGTGCGAGGATACCAGGAAGCGGTCTGACGCCACTACATCGTGGTGCAGACTCAGCACCTCGTTGCTCCAATGGTATGTCCCAGAGAGCGTTGCCGTAGGGGTGAGGGCTTCCTGGTCGATGCGGAGGTTGTCTCCGCTGCGGTAGGCACTCACAGACAGGCGATGGCCCGGGCTGAAGGCGTGTGTCAGCTTGGCGTGAAGGTCGTGATAGGCATCGCTTGTGAGCGGAATCCGGCCTGCCGGCGTCGATGGCGTTCCGAAGAGCGACCGGCGGCCACTTGCGGCCAGAGATGTCCGTTGGCCGAAGGGTAACTCCATCGCCAATTGCCCGCCGGACGAGGTCAGCGCCGCTGTCATGGATGGCGAGCCGCCAAGGCCGGTGCGGGTCCGAGCGTCGACGACAGCCGAGAGCCGGCCGCCGAACTCTGCTGGCAACGCATCCGTGTACAAGTGGACGGCCTCCAACGCGGCACTCTGCACCAACGCCGACTGCCCGCCGGCATTCCGCGGTTGATACACAGGAGCACCGTCGAGCAAGAACAAGTTCTGATCTGGCAAGGCCCCTCGCACAATCAGGTTGCCGCCCAGCTCTGCGCTCCGCTGTACGCCGGGCTGCCAGAGCATCGACTGAAACCACTCCCCTACAGCAGCCATCGAGCGCGTCCGTGCCGGCTCATCGAGCGTGATCATGCGCACGTTGGCCAACGCGTCGTCCAGTGCCGGCTCCGATGCGGCCCGCTCTACGACAATCTCATCGCCGACCAGACCAGAGCGTTCGAGCGTGACCGTGACGTCGCTCTGCAGAGAAACGGTGGCGGATTCATATCCGAGGTACGACACCTCGATGGATGCCCCCGTCAACTCGGCGTCTAGCGTGAACTGCCCACGGATGTTCGTCACATCCCCGGAGGAGGCCCCGACAGCGCGGACGTGTGCTCCCGGCAGGGGGTCTCCGCTTTCACCATCGATCACCTGGCCTCGCACGGACCGGCGGACGGGCTCAGGCTCAGGTTGGGCGATGGCCGGCCCGCGCCGGATCACGGCTTGATCGGCCTTGAACCACTCGGCTCGCAGGCCCGTGCCATCGAGCAAGCAGTCTAGCGCGGCCTTGACATCGCGGCCCAAATAGGTGCAGGTCGATGTCCGCCCGGCAACCAGCCGGCCGGCGAACACCACATCGATCCCCTCTTCGCGCGCGAGCCGCTGCAGGGCGTCTTCGAGCGGTTGCGACTCAACACGAACCTCGATACGGTTCGCAATCTGGGCATTTGCCTGGGCCGGCCAGACCCCCAAGGCACACGCACACACCATCACGGCGGGCAGGACCACCGAGCGTCGCAAGAGGGTGAGCCTGCGGATGGAGGGCGTGAGGTAGCGGCAGAACATGTAGACGGGGCCTGTAGGCGCGGCGTCTGTGGGAACGATGGACCGGTGTGGGATAAAACGAAAAAGGGACGCCGGCTCGCATGGAGCGCTGGCGTCCGCATACAGGTTTCACCGGAGCCGATATCTAATAGAATACGGCGGCGGAAGAAAAGATTCAGGGCGCAAATGCGTGGACAGGCCGGAGCTCGAACGCGCCGTCTTCGGCTTGCACCACTTCCGCATCCAACGTGCTCGCTAGGGTCTGCAGGATGTAGCTCAACCGCCAGCTGTGCTCGTATGTGGCCGTCAAGGGTTCCGTCTGAAGACTCAGGTCCACCGCGATCTCGACGCCATAGTGCCGGCTCAACCGGTCGGCGATGTCCTGCACCTCGGTGGCGCGGAACACGAACAGCTTGGACCACTCCAGCGCGTCCGTCACGTCGATGGCAGAGGGTGCACTCGGGCCGGCCCCGGCGGGCTCGACCTGGCTCATCTGGCCGGGATCGAGGCGTACACGCCGGCCTTCGGCATCCACGACCTCCACTTCCCCTTCGGCCAGTACGACGCGCGTCTCGCCGTTCCGGGCCTCAACGCCGAACGTCGTGCCGTAGACGACCGTCTCAGCACCGGGCGTCTCGACGATGAACTTGCGCTCACCGGGCAGCACCTCGAACAAAGCCTTTCCATCTAGACGAACGGTCCGCTCGAACACTTCGGCAGCGCGTGGGCGCACGAAGGTCAACTGTGACTCTTCCATCAGCCGGACGCGCGAACCATCGGGTAGTTCTACGGCACGGATCTCTCCGGGGCCGGCCACGATCGTCGTCTCGCCCGTGCGTTGCCAGGCAAACCAAGACACCATCCCAACAAGAGCGACGGCAATCGCAACCCAGCCATACGGAGAACTCGCGCGCCGGCGGCGCTGCCGGCGAGCAGGTGGGCGGTCAGTACGCGCCTCAGCCTCGGGTGCGGCATCTACCTGGACGTTCCAGTACTCTTCGAACAACCGCGCGTCTTCGACAATACGCTCACCGATGCGCTGCAGGGCCGGGCTTACATCCAGTGCAGCGCGGATGGCATCCCGCTCGTCTTCGAGCAGTGTTCGTTCGCGAGCCGACGGGGCAGCGTCCATGCCGGCTTGCTCCAGCGCGTACAGCACCAAGAGCTGCCGGCTGGGAATCAACGCGTCGAGCGAGTGCCCCAGGTGAACCCGCAACCGCGCCCATTCGTCGAGGGCCGTTTGGAGTTCGGGGTTGTCAACGATGTCGGCTTGAAGAGCCGTTCGCTCAGCGTCGTAAAGAAATGCGGGGTGGTCGTCAGGTAGCATCATAGCGCTCTTGCAACCGAGCACATGAGAGGTGAAAGCAGGAGAGTTCAACTGCTCCGCTAGCCGCTTGGGTGTCCGCTAAGGTAACGCTTTTCCGGCTTTACCACGAGTTATCTCGTTTAAACCTATCCGGAAGCGTGCGCTCAGAGATTACCTGGTGGTGGTCAATGGAACGGTATCGCGCGTGCCATCTTGCGTGGGAAGCCGAGAGAGGCGTGGCCTGCCGTCATGAGGCCCATGTCCTTGTCAAAAACTCGGATGCGTCCCAGCGACTAGGAAGCAGCGGCTGGAAAGAGCTCAGACTAGGCAGCGGGAGGGCACTCAGGCGACGAGGACCCGGCGGAGCCGTTCGAAGGCGCGCTTGACTTGCATTTTGACAGCAGCCTCCGTTGTGCCCACCATCTCCGCGATTTCTTTGTAGCGGTAGCCGTACTCACGCAGTTCGATGATCTCCCGCGCTTTCGGCGTCAGCACCGTGAGGGCCCGCTCTAAGTCGACCTGCAACCCGGTCTTCTTGGGGTGCTGGATCATCGTCGGGGGCGACTCCGGATCGTACGTGGTTTCTTTCGCGCTGTAGCGGCCCCGGTAAAAATCCTGAACCTCGAAGAGGGCGGCTTTCATGGCGAAGCCCATGAACCGGTCTGGGCGCTGCAAATCTCGCAGCCCATTGTAGACCCGCACCAAGGTGTTCTGGATGAGGTCCTCGACATCTGGTTTCAGGCCGATCCGGCGGATGAAGTAGGCACGCAGGATGGGACGAAGGCGGCGCACAATCGCTTCGGTCGCTTGCCGATCGCCTTCCTTGGCCGACAGCACAAAATCGGGGGCAAATTCCTTGGGTGATGCCATGAAACCAGGGGTTCCTGTGGGTCGAGCACAGCCAGGTGGGATGGGCTCATTCAGGTATAGGATTGATGGTACGGTACCGCGTAACAGATTGCGAGTTCAGGTAACGCTTGCCGGACCGCTAATCTTTCCCCTTGAGCCGTATCTACTTCTGGGTCAATGGTTTGGTAGGTGGGCTGCTGGGCAGAGGAATTGTACCCAGACAACAGCGACGAAACGGGATCGTGCTGTGGATCGTACGTAGACCCGTTCACACCAGCCGGCTTCCCTGTCCACCCGAAGCCCACCACCTTTTAGACTAGTGCTTCCCTATGCGGACGCTCCTACTGTGCGGAGTGCTCGCGTTTCTGGTTTCCCCCCAAGCCGGAGCGCAGGCCTTGCGCGACTCGAATCTGCCGATCGTCCTCCTCGAAACCGACGGCCAGGAGATCCCCAACGAGCCGAAGATCGACGCTCGCATGCGGATCGTGTACCGCGGTGACGGCGAGCGAACGGCTCTCTCGGATGCCGGCACTCCGGAGTTCTTGGTCTACGACGGGAAGATCGGTATCGAGCGGCGCGGGCAGTCGTCGAATGACATTTTCCCGAAGCTTCAATACGCCCTGGAGACGCGAGAGGAGGACCGCTCGAACCGCAACGTAGGACTGCTGGGCTTGCCGAGCGAGAACGATTGGATTCTCAACGGCCCGTACAGCGACAAGTCGCTGATGCGCAACGCGCTCGCCTATGACCTTGCACGGGCCACCGGACAGTACGCGCCACGTACCCGGTTCGTCGAAGTGCTGCTCAACAACAATTACATCGGCGTCTACTTGCTCATCGAGCGCATCAAGCGCGACGCCAACCGGGTCGACATTGCCCGGCTCCGCCCTGAGGAGATCGCCGACGAGCCCCTCTCCGGCGGCTACATCTTCCGAATCGACAAAGACGCGTCATCCGAAAACAGCTTTCGTTCGATCCAAGACGTGAACGGCCGGTCGATCCGCTACCAGTACTTCGAACCCTCAGCACGCGAGATCCAGCCGGAGCAGAAGACCTATCTCCAGAATTTCGTCGGTGCGTTCGAGCGTATGATGGCTCAGGCAGACTACGCGAACCCAACCGACGGATACCCGCAGTGGCTGGATCTTTCTACGTTCGTCGACTACGTGATCGTCAACGAGCTGGCGCGCAACGTGGACGCGTATCGGCTCAGCACGTACTTGCACAAGGACCGGGACCGAAACGGCGGTAAGCTGCGTGCGGGCCCCGTATGGGACTTCAATCTCGGCTTCCAGAACGTGAACTATGCCGCAGGAGACCAGATTGAGGGCTGGCATTTGCCACGCGGCCCGGGTGCGGGGGATTTTTTCCAGACGCCGTTCTGGTGGGCACCGCTGTTCCAAGATCCAAACTTCCAGACGCTGTTTGCCGGCCGGTGGCGCGCCCTACGAGCCGGCTCCTTCGCGCTCGATTCCCTCTACGCCCGCGTCGATGCCTACGCAGCGAACCTGGAAGAAGCCCAGACGCGCAATTTTCAACGCTGGAACGTACTGGGGCAATACGTCTGGCCCAACGCCGACGGCTCTCAGCTCCGCACGACGTACCAGTCTGAGGTCGAGTTTCTCCGCAACTGGCTCCGGGCACGCAGCCAATGGATGGATTTCAGCGTCGGTGCTACCGCCTGTGCATCGGGCGTCGTCATTTCGGAGATCCAGTACAATCCGGCCGACTCGACCGCCGGCGGCGACTGGATCGAACTGCACAACCCGACGGACGAATCGATCTCGCTAGCCGGCTGGACGCTCCGCGACGGCAACACGCCCGTGGCCTACTCCTTTCCCAATACCCCAGAGATCGCGCCGGGCGGATTCCTGGTACTCGCTGAGAACCTGGAGCGGTTTGCCCAGGCCTTCCCTGACGGCCCCAGCCCAGACGATCAACTCCCGTTCGGTCTCAACAACGGCGGCGAACTCATCACACTCTATGACGCTGAGCAGTGCCTGACGTCTCACATATGGTATGACGACGAGGCCCCGTGGGCCGTTGAGGCAGACGGGCAAGGGGCCACGCTCGTACTGACAGATCCGATGGCGGACCCAGCACTCCCGTTCAACTGGCAGCCTTCCGAAACCGAGAACGGAACCCCAGGCGCGGCCAACAGCCAAGCGGCCGTGCCCATCGAAGCCTTCTCGGTCGACGTTTCTGACCGGAGCGTGAGCTTGACCTGGGACCTCACCGATCCGGCATGGGCCGTGGTGGTCGAGTTGGCAACGGAGGCCTCCGCGTTTCGGCCTGTTGGTGAACCGTTGCCCGGCCTGACGCAAGCGACGTTGGCCGATTTGACTGTAGGCACGTACCGGGTGCGCCTCCGGGCCCAACAGCCGGACGCTTCCGTGCGGTATTCGAACGTGCTCGAATTCGAGATCGTCGACAGTGGGTCCGCGCTTCGCCTCTCGCCCCCCTATCCCAACCCGACCGCATCTGGCGCACGCGTGTCCGTTTCGTCGAACACAGGCAGCCGCACCCGCCTCGTTCTGTACGATCCACTTGGCCGCAGCGTACGGGTCGTCTTTGATGAGGTACTGGAGATTGGCCGGTCTGAGGAGATCGACATACCGACGGCTGGTTTGGCCTCCGGCGTCTACTTGCTACGTCTAGAAGCGACTACAGAGACGGTCAGCCGCCGGCTCGTGGTTCGGTAATGCAGCTCATGGCTCGTAGACAAACCGCCCGTTCGAGGCGAGCCAGATGAGGAAGTCGGTCTCGTCGACATCGGTGTCGAGATCGAAGTCGGCGAGGTAATACCCGGCGGTCTGTTTGTACTGGCTGAGCCAGCCTTCGAGCACGTCGCGGGCCTCGGCCCCAAAGGCCTCGTCGCCCAGGCGGAGACCAGGCGCGTTGCCGGGCCACATCCCCTTGAGGGACCCACCGATGAACTGCCTGGAGTTGAGTCCATACGTAAGGTCGTCTCCGATGGCCAGCTCACGGAACGCGGTCGCCCCCCAGGAGACCAAGACGGGCGTCGCAGAGAGGACCGGCAGGTGATTCCGGTGTTTGACAGAGACATAGTAGACCCCCGGCTCAAGCACGAGCGGGTCGAAGTTCGAGTCGGGCGTGAGGAGGAATCGGTTCTGTCTGAGCCCGTAGGCCCGGCCTGTCGCGCGCGTCAGCCCGGACGCGTCTTCCGGCCCGCCGCGCCAGAACTCGACGTAGACCCAGTCGACCATGTCGGCCGGGATGGCGGAGAACGTCTCCGTACCGAGGTAGAGCCACGGATCGGACGTGTAGGGCTGCGACGCCGGCATCACGGATTGCAGCGCGAGGCTCATCGGCAAGCCGGCACCGGCGAGCTGCACGCTGAGGCTAAGGTCGAAGTCCTTAACGACGGGTGAGTACTCGACGGCCCCGATGTCACAGTCGTCGAGCACGTCAGGCAACGTCGGCTCGTCGTAGGCCCGGCGCGACCGGTCGGCCCGGGTCCGTCCAACTTGGTCAAACGCTTCGAGTTGGCAAGCGCCGGCGTCGATGACCGTGTTCGAGGCCGGCACGGTGAGTTGAGGTTCGTGGACCTGTGTGAGCGCGCCGGCTACGCTGGTCAACGGTCCGATGTTGGCCGTCAGCGTCGAGCCTGCGAAACCAGCGTAGTCATTGTTTGCGTTAGGCGTACCACCCGGAAAGTTAGAGGCAGCTCCCGTGTTGAGCCCGATGAGATTGTATCCGAGCGTGGTGAACGTGGGGCCCACGATCCTCACGTCAGGAGCCTTCGTCGTTGCGCTCGTAGCGTCTGTGTTGCCGGCCACGATGGTGTTTTTCATCGTCAGACTGCTCCCTCCCGAACTCGCTCTGATCCCACCCCCGTTGCTGGTATCCGAGGTAGACGCGCCGGCCGTATTGTTTGTGAGGGTGCTGTGTTGCAGGTCGAGCGTTCCACCAACAACCGTGATCCCGCCACCGGACAAGTTGGCGACATTGCCGCTGAAGGTGCTCCGGCGGATCGTCACGGTCGCGTCTTGCATCCACACGCCGCCGCCCGTCGTGCCCGTCATGTTGCCGGAGACCGTTGAGTTCAGGAGATCGAGCGACCCGGTGCCGGCGACGTAAACGCCTCCACCAATACCGCCCGTATTCCCCCGGACCACCACGCGGTCGAGCGTGACTGCCCCGCCGGTCAGACGCAGCCCGCCGCCGGTGCTGGTGGCCATACACCCCTCGATCACCGAATCCGTGATCGTGAGCGTAGACGCCGGCTCAGACGTGTCGAAGCGCACGCACCCACCCAGCGACGCGCTGCCGTCGATGATCGACACGCCTCGGATCGTGATGTCGGTCTGTGCGGACGCAAGGTTGAAAAAGAAGATGCGGTTGCCGTTGCCGTCGATTGTCAGCAGGCCGGCTCCTGGGCCGATGATGCGGAGGTCTCCGTTACCGCCGTTTATCGTCGCGAGCTGGTTGGTCAGCGAGATTGTGCCCGTACGCGCGAAGTAGATCCGGTCGGTGCCCGTGCTGCCAGCCGGGCAGGCGTCCGTTGCGGAGTTGCTGCTGGCCGCCGTCAGCGCTTCGCGCAGGGTGCAGGTGCCGTCGGACGTGTCGATGTTGTCGGTGAGGTCAGTCACCCAGATGTCGGTTGCTGCAGCCGAGCAGACTAGAAAGACCACAAGTGCAGCGCAAAGGATGGAGACACGTTGCATGACGGGATAGCTTCAATATTGAAAGCGGTACTGGACGTTTCGATCTGGCCAGTAAAAGGAATAAGCTACACGAATAAGGACGGTATTTTGACGTAAGACCGGTCATTTCATGGGGAAAGGTCTGTTCATGCGCTTTTTCCATTCAAGAAACACCTCGGCGCGCCGGGCCGTATTTATGTGGCCCTGCTCATGGGCTACACCACAGTCCTGGCCCGTCATGCCTGCCTCACTCCCCAAAGCCGACGCCTCTGTGGCTGGCGTTTCTGCCGGCTTGGAGCCATACGTCCCCTCGGCAGAGCAGCCGTGGGACTACTTCCGCGCACTCCACCTCCTGCGCCGTACGAGATTCGGCGTCCGGCGTGGGGAGGTCCTCCCTGCCTTGGCCATGCCGCCGGCCGACCTGGTCGACCAGATCATTGACGAGGCCCTCGCTCTGGACGTGCCTGGCATCCGCGAAGATGTGGACATCGATGCGATGCACCTCATCTGGACCGAGCAGATGCTCGACTGGGGGTTGCGTGAGCGGATGGCCTTCTTCTGGAGCGGTCACTTCGTGACGGAGCAGCGCTTCTACGTCCGCGGGAAATACATCACCGATTATCTCCAGCGGCTGCGCACGCACGCGCTGGGCAATTTCCGGGAGCTGACCCGCTCGATTGGGATCTCGCCGGCGATGCTCATCTACCTAGACGGCGCGAAAAACGTCAAGGGCCGGCCCAACGAGAACTATGCTCGGGAATTGCTGGAACTCTTCACCGTCGGCGAAGGGCTCTACACCCAGCAGGACATCGTGGACTTGTCCCGCGCCCTCACGGGCTGGGGCCTTGACTACGAGCGACGGGAAGCGCGCTTCTACCCCTACCTCCACGACGACGGGGAAAAGACCATCCTTGGCCGCACAGGCCGGTTCGGCTACGACGAGGCGGTCGACTTGATCTTTGAGGAACGTCCTCAAGAAATCGCTCGCTTCGTCTGCGCCAAGCTCTACCGGCATTTCGTCTATGCTCATCCGAAACAGCCTGTTCTCGACGCACTCGCCGAGGCGTTCGTTGCGTCCGGGTTCGAGATTGCTCCGCTGCTTCGGATGATACTCAAGAGCGCACACTTCTTCGATGAGGCCTTCATCGGTGCCAAAATCAAATCGCCCGTCGAGTTCGTGCTTTCCGTCTTCCATGAGGGCTACCAGCTTCGGATTGTGAATGACAAGCCGTTTCTGGCCAACACCTTCTTCGGGCTCTTGCGGCTGGAGCAGGTGCTCTTCAACCCTCCGAGCGTGTCCGGATGGCCTGAACACCGAGACTGGATGTCCAGCTCCTCCGTATCGTCCCGCGTAGAAATCGGCAGTTATTTCGCTTCGCTGACGCGGGTCGACGTTGACCCGCTTTGGAATGATCTGACCGACCCGTGGGACCCGTACCTGACGGCCCAAGAATTGACTGAGCATGTCTTCGGCCGGCCCCTCAGCGAGGAGGAAGTGTACAGGTACACGCTTCAGCTCCTCGGTAATGTGCCGGATTACGAATGGGACCCGACGGCGCTGAACAGCCTACGGCTGCGCCTTTTTATGCAGAATCTGCTTCAACGGCCCGAAGCGCATCTGACCTGATCCATGTGCCAGCACGACGTACGTCACGGTGCGGCTCTGGAACACGGAGACGCCCACGAACAAGACCACCGAGCCTGGACTCGGCGCGGCTTCCTGCATTCACTCGCAGCGGCGGCTGTAGGCTCTACGTTCACCTGGGCCGGCTTCCCGATGCGCGCGTCGGCCGGCGTCCACGATGCCCTCTCGCGGCACTTGCTCGGCTCTGACCGCATCCTGATCCTCATCGAGCTCAATGGCGGCAACGACGGGCTCAACACGGTCGTCCCAGTCGACGACGACGCGTACTACAACGCTCGCCCAACGCTCGCCCTCCCCCGCACCGCTGTCACGCCGATTGCCGACGGACTCGGCCTGCATCGCTCGATGGACCTCGTTCTCCCAATGTGGAACGACGGCGAAATGGCCATCGTCCAGGGCGTCGGGTATGAAGCTCCGAACCTGTCGCACTTCCGGAGCATGGACATCTGGCATGCCGGCAGCGAGTCGAGCGTGGTGGAAGACACGGGATGGCTTGGCCGGTATCTCCACGCCGAGCATCGCACGCCGGCTCCCGATGAGCCCCTGGCCGTCGGCATTGGTGGAGCGTTGCTGCCGTTTCGAGGGCCAACCGAACACATGGGGATGCAGATCGGCGATCTGAACGCGCTCGATCTGGTCCTGCGCCGGGGCGGGCTGTACGACCCAGACGACGTCCCACGCACTCTTGGCGGCTTCGAATTGAGCTTCGTGCGCGAACTGTTCAACGCGACCAACACATACGCCTTTGCCGTTCAAAAGGCCGCCGAACGGGCCACGAATGCCGTCGAGTACCCTTCGCCGCCGGCCACCTTGCCTGCCGCCAGTACCACACGCGTCGCCGATCAACTGGCTGTCGTCGCGCGGCTCATCAAGGGCGGGCTCGGGGCACGGATCTACCACGTCGTCCACAACGGATTCGACACCCACGCCTCGCAAATCGACGGCCACGCTGCGCTCCTGCAGTACCT